>NZ_JALJYF010000002.1:1175000-1190007 GCF_024170465.1 Natronospira proteinivora
AGGAACAGAAATCAACCGAGATTCCCTTAGTAGTGGCGAACGAACGGGGATTAGCCCTTAAGCTTTGATGCGGTTAGCGGAACACTCTGGAAAGTGTGGCGACACAAGGTGACAGCCCTGTACGCGAAAACCAATTCAAAGTGAAATCGAGTAGGGCGGGACACGTGATATCCTGTCTGAACATGGGGGGCCCACCCTCCAAGGCTAAATACTCCCTACCGACCGATAGCGAACCAGTACCGTGAGGGAAAGGTGAAAAGAACCCCGGAGAGGGGAGTGAAATAGAACCTGAAACCGTATGCGTACAAGCAGTCGGAGCCCGCAAGGGTGACGGCGTACCTTTTGTATAATGGGTCAGCGAGTTACTTTTAGTGGCAAGGTTAACCGTATAGGGGAGCCGAAGGGAAACCGAGTCTTAATAGGGCGCTGAGTCGCTAGGAGTAGACCCGAAACCGAGCGATCTATCCATGGCCAGTGTGAAGGTGGGGTAATTCCCACTGGAGGCGCGAACCCACTAACGTTGAAAAGTTAGGGGATGAGCTGTGGATAGAAGTGAAAAGCTAAACGAGCTCGGAGATAGCTGGTTCTCCCCGAAAACTATTTAGGTAGTGCCTCGTGTCTCACTCTCGGGGGTAGAGCACTGTTTCGGCTAGGGGGCCATCCCGGCTTACCAAACCGATGCAAACTCCGAATACCGAGAAGTGCAATCACGGGAGACAGACTGCGGGTGCTAAGGTCCGTAGTCGAGAGGGAAACAGCCCAGACCATCAGCTAAGGTCCCCAAGTCATGGCTAAGTGGGAAACGATGTGGGAAGGCACAGACAGCCAGGAGGTTGGCTTAGAAGCAGCCACCCTTTAAAGAAAGCGTAATAGCTCACTGGTCGAGTCGGCCTGCGCGGAAGATTCAACGGGGCTAAGCCATGCACCGAAGCTATGGGCGCACATTGTGCGCGGTAGGGGAGCGTTCCGTACGCCGCTGAAGGGAGACCCGCGAGGGCTCCTGGAGGTATCGGAAGTGCGAATGCTGACATGAGTAACGATAAAGCGGGTGAAAAGCCCGCTCGCCGAAAGCCCAAGGTTTCCTGCGCAACGCTAATCGGCGCAGGGTGAGCCGGTCCCTAAGGTGAGGCCGAAAGGCGTAGCCGATGGAAAACAGGTTAATATTCCTGTGCCATGTATTACTGCGAAGGGGGGACGAAGGAGGCTAAGTCATCCGGGTGTTGGACGTCCCGGTTCAAGCGTGTAGGGAGTGCGGATAGGCAAATCCGTTCGCACAATCCTGAGGCGTGATGTCGAGGCTCTGAGTGAGCCGAAGTGACCTATGCCATGCTTCCAGGAAAAGCCTCTAAGCATCAGGTAATACGTGACCGTACCGTAAACCGACACAGGTAGGCGAGGAGAGAATCCTAAGGCGCTTGAGAGAACTCGGGTGAAGGAACTCGGCAAAATGGTACCGTAACTTCGGGAGAAGGTACGCCTCCATTAGGTGAAGGTCTTCGCGACCAGAGCTGAAGGAGGCCGCAGTGACCAGGGGGCTGCGACTGTTTACTAAAAACACAGTACTCTGCAAACACGTAAGTGGATGTATAGGGTATGACGCCTGCCCGGTGCCGGAAGGTTAATTGATGGGGTTAGCTTCGGCGAAGCTCCTGATCGAAGCCCCGGTAAACGGCGGCCGTAACTATAACGGTCCTAAGGTAGCGAAATTCCTTGTCGGGTAAGTTCCGACCTGCACGAATGGCGTAACGATGGCCCCACTGTCTCCACCCGAGACTCAGTGAAATTGAAATCGCAGTGAAGATGCTGCGTTCCCGTGGCAAGACGGAAAGACCCCGTGAACCTTTACTACAGCTTTACACTGAATTTTGAACATGCTTGTGTAGGATAGGTGGGAGGCTTTGAAGCGGCGACGCTAGTTGTCGTGGAGCCACCCTTGAAATACCACCCTGGCATGTTTGAGGTTCTAACCTAGTTCCCTTATCGGGATCAGGGACAGTGTATGGTGGGTAGTTTGACTGGGGCGGTCTCCTCCCAAAGAGTAACGGAGGAGCACGAAGGTACCCTCAGCGCGGTCGGAAATCGCGCAATGAGTGCAAAGGCATAAGGGTGCTTAACTGCGAGACAGACACGTCGAGCAGATGCGAAAGCAGGTCTTAGTGATCCGGTGGTTCTAAGTGGAAGGGCCATCGCTCAACGGATAAAAGGTACTCCGGGGATAACAGGCTGATTCCTCCCAAGAGTCCACATCGACGGAGGAGTTTGGCACCTCGATGTCGGCTCATCACATCCTGGGGCTGAAGCAGGTCCCAAGGGTATGGCTGTTCGCCATTTAAAGTGGTACGCGAGCTGGGTTTAGAACGTCGTGAGACAGTTCGGTCCCTATCTGCCATGGGCGTTGGAAATTTGAGGGAAGCTGCTCCTAGTACGAGAGGACCGGAGTGGACGCACCCCTGGTGTTCCGGTTGTCACGCCAGTGGCACTGCCGGGTAGCTACGTGCGGAAGGGATAACCGCTGAAAGCATCTAAGCGGGAAGCCCCTCCCAAGATGAGATTTCCCTGGACCTTTAAGGTCCCTGAAGGGCCGTTGGAGACTACAACGTTGATAGGCTGGGTGTGGAAGGTCAGTAATGGCTGAAGCTAACCAGTACTAATTGCCCGTGAGGCTTGACCATATAACACTCAAGCAACTTGAGTGTGCGACTAGAATAGAAGGCTGCATTGCTGCAGTAGCGCCAAGACGATCTTTCGAATTCCCAGAGTCTGCTCCGGCAGGCTCTGCTGTGAGCCAGTTTGCCTGGCGGCCATAGCGAGCGTGAACCACCCGATCCCATGCCGAACTCGGAAGTGAAACCGCTCAGCGCCGATGGTAGTGTGGGGTTTCCTCATGCGAGAGTAGGTCACCGCCAGGCTCATAAGTACAGCCCCAAGACCGAATTCCGGTCTTGGGGCTTTTTTTATGTTGTTCCCATTCGTGAACGGTGGCTCATTGGGCTGAGACTCGCGTGGATATCGTTTAAAATAGGCTTTTGAGCAATTAATTGGGGGCAGGCATGTCCAGTGAGGCACAGATTACCGATTCGGTTATCATGATTCGGCCAGCCAGTTTCACGTCAAATCCAGAAACCGCCGCGAGCAACAGCTTCCAGGCTGAACTGGGTGAAGCGGATCCCGCCGAGGTACGGGTCCAGGCGCAGCGGGAATTTGCCCACTTGGCCGACGCGCTGGAGGCTGCGGGTGTTCGCGTCTTCCGGTTCGAGGATACTCCGGAGCCAGAAACCCCAGATGCTCTTTTCCCCAATAACTGGCTATCCACCCATGCGGATGGGGTTGCCATTCTCTATCCCATGGAAGCGCCCAGCCGCCGTACCGAACGTCGCCGGGACATTCTGGATACCCTTTCACAGCACCACAGCTATCATTGCCAAGCTCTGGAAGACCTCTCCCATTATGAAGAAAAGGCCCGTTACCTCGAAGGTACCGGAAGCCTGATTCTTGATCGGGTCAACCGTATTGCCTATGCCTGCCTCTCGTCTCGCACCCACCCCGCTCTGTTTCATGACTGGTGCGAGCGCTTTGATTATGAGCCCGAGGCTTTTACTGCCCGAAATGAAGGTCAAGAGATTTATCATACGAACGTGATGATGTGTCTGGGTGAGCATTTTGCAGTGATTTGCGATGAAGCTATCGAGGATGAGCAGGAACGGATCCGGGTGTTGTCACGCTTGGAGAAAACCGGACACCAAGTGATCTCCATTACCCTAGGGCAGATGAATCAGTTTGCTGGCAATATGCTGCAGCTGAAAAGCGGTGATGGGACTCGCGTGATTGCCATGTCCGATCAGGCTCTGGAATGTCTGAGTGATTTTCAGCGTCAGGCCTTGGAGTCCCATGGCCGGATCGTGAGTGCGGATATCCGAACAATCGAGACCTATGCTGGCGGCAGTGTGCGTTGCATGTTGGCGGAGAATTTCCTGCCACGATAAGCCCAGGAGTGAACCATGCCTACGGAGAAATGCCTGCAGGAGATCTACGCGCCCCACAATGCCTGTTATGGATGTGGACCGGCAAACCAGCGGGGTCTCAAGGTTCGATCCTTTGTTGAAGGCGACCTGGTGGTAGCGAACTGGACCCCAGAGTCCCATCATGAAGCATTCCCAGGAGTGCTCAATGGTGGAATCATTGGTTCCATTCTTGATTGCCATTGCAACTGGACCGCAGCCTGGCACCTCATGCAGAAACAGGGTGTCAAAACGCCACCTTGCACGGTAACAATGGAATATCACATCAAGCTTCGCCGACCCACGCCCAGCGACCAGCCGCTGTCGCTTCAGGCCTGGGTAGAAGCGTCTACCGACGATGTGGCCTCAGTTCGCGGCGAGCTATACGCAGGCGGCAAGCTTTGCGATGTCTGTACCGGAAAGTTCATGGCAGTAAAGCCGGGGCATCCCGCCTATCATCGCTGGTGATTGTTCATGAGCCACATCCCATCAAGTGTCAGGGGCGCCTGATCCCGTCACCCGTTTAATTTGTCACTGTCAATGGAATCCAGTTATGTCCAAGCACACCCGAATACTCATGTGTCCACCCACCTATTTTCATGTCAATTACGCCATCAATCCCTGGATGAAAGGCAATGAAGATCAGGTATGCCAGGAATCGGCCATGGAGCAATGGCAAGCTCTTCGGGACTTGGTGAGCCGTTTTGCCACGGTAGAAGAAATTGAGCCCCAGCAGGGCGTGCCGGACATGGTTTTTACCGCGAATGCAGGCACGGTGGCTGGCAAGCGCGCTGTGGTTTCGGCCTTTGCCCACAAGGAACGTCAGCCGGAAGAAGCCTATTTCGCCCGCTGGTTCCGGAATAATGGTTTTGAAGTGGGGGAGTTGCCGGCCGGGGTGCGTTACGAAGGCGCGGGCGATTCCCTCTTTGATCGAGCCGGCCAGTGGCTTTGGGCCGGCTCGGGTTTCCGCTCCGATGAGGCGGCTCAGGATTTCCTCCGGGATTTTCTGGGTGTTGAGGTGCTGGGTCTAAAGTTGGTGGATGAGCGTTTCTATCATATCGATACATGCTTTTGTCCGCTCACCGGCGGCTACCTGATGTATTTTCCGGATGCCTACGATGTGGCTTCCAATGAGCGTATCCACGCCCGCGTTCCGGCTGAAAAGCGCATCAAGGTCACTGAGGAAGAGGCTGCCGTATTCTCATGCAATGCCATTAATGTAGGCAAGGACATCATCATGCATGAATGCTCAGAGCGACTGCGTGCGGCCTTGGCTGAACATGGCTTTGAAGTCCATACCACCTCCCTGTCGGAGTTTCTCAAGGCTGGCGGCTCTGCCAAGTGTCTGAGCCTCAAGCTGGATGAGCCTGAACAGCTTGAAGAGTAATACTGGATCATTGCTGGACGTGAGGGTTTAGCAGAGAAAGCACAATGCTCCGGGCAAGATGCCGATTTCCAGGCGTTTTGCCCGGTGGTAAATGATTTCACCATCAGCGTGGACCAATGTCGGTTCGGGAAGCTGAATCCTCACTCGGCGGGTTAGCCAGCGCTGATAGCCCGGAATGCCTTCCACCTCACCGTCAAGAGCCAGGGGAAGATAGCGCATGATGGCACGCCGACTCATATCAGGTGCAATCACCAGATCCAGGCGGCCGTCTTCAATATCCGCATGGGGAGCCAGTTGGAAGTGACCGCCTTCATAACTGCCATTCGCGACCACCACCAAGGTGACAGACTGCTCCAGCTCGCCTTGGTCGTGGCTGAGCTTGATGGGTGTCGCCCTTTTTCCGATTAATGATCGGAGCAGGGCACTCATGTAACGGCTCTGTCGAGGGATCCAGCTGGAACTCTGGGAGGCTTTTGCGATTTGGGCATCCAAGCCAATCCCCAGGCTGTTAATAAAGAACAGATCGTTGCATTGGCCCACATCCACCCGTCGCTTGGTTCCCAGGACAAGACGGTCGCAGGCATCCTCCCATTCCATGGGAATGCCCAGGCTCTTCGCAAAGTCGTTGCCGCTGCCCAATGGAATAAGTGCCAGGTCTGGAACTGGGCCGTCGCTCTGCAAGCAACCGTTGATGATTTCAAACAAGGTGCCGTCGCCACCGGCAACTGCCAAGGTACGTGCACCGGACTCTGCCAGTTCCCGAGCCAATGCTACACCCTGGCCGGGTCCCATGGTGAGATGCGTGACAAGCGAGGCACCCAACTCACGCAAGTGTTTTTCCAACGCCTCCGCCATCTCCCCCGCTCTGCCCTGGCCGGCGGCAGGATTAACAATCAGCTCAACCCGATTCACTATAGGCCCCTTTTTGTTCCCGATCGGACGCTTCTCGACCTGAATGGAGAGCATTCCTTGGTCCATTGGACCGCTAAGTCGGCCTTTGTGCAAGACCTCGGCGAGAGATGGGGTAATGGACGACTTTTGGCTCGGCCAGCGGGGCTCATGAGTGGCAGGCCATCTCTGGCAACTGCCGGGTATCGTTTGAAGTCTTGCTTGATTGAATAAAAAAGACCCGGGCGGTGTTGCCGCCCGGGTCTTTTTCTAAAGAGTAAACAACGCCAGGCTTCTGCCTAGTCCTTATCCACCGGATAAACGCCGTTCTCATCGTGCACTTCCCGCCCACTAATGGGAGGGTTGAACACGCATACCATCCGCATGTGGGTGCCCTTGTTGGCTCGCAGATAGTGCTCGTCGTTCTTATCCAGTACATAGATTTCACCGGCCTTCACCGGCCAGATCTTGCCGTCTTCCACGGTCTCCACTTCACCTTCACCTTCGATGAGGTAGACCGATTCCAGGTGGTTCCTGTAATGAATATGGGTCTCGGTGCCTTCACGGATGACCGTGTCGTGCACGGAATAACCCATTCCGTCATCCTTGAGCACGAGACGACGGCTCACCCAGTTGCCACCGTCCACTTCCCGGTCGGTACCCTTTACTTCTTCCAGTGACCTTACGAACATGATCTTCTCCCATTATGGTATCGGCTTGTCCACGACAAGACAGAGTCGTTGCCCGGCCCATTAGCTACTGGGTCAGGCCCATCCAACACTGCGGCGGTAATGCATGCCGGAACCAGGGTGGGGCCCGTGCTCATCGTGGTCCGCGACTGAGGCTATGCCTCGCTTGAGTCACCGGGGGCGATAGTCGCCCCCGGCTCAAAACAGGTCATTGAGACCCTGGTGGTGGTCAGGCAGCTTTTCAAGCTGCGCTTTGGTCACCCAACTTCTTGACCACCGTTTCTGCCACCTGATCCAGAATATCCAGACCCTTTTTCAGGTCTGTTTCCTCAATCACCAGAGGCGCGAGGAATTTGACCACATTGTCATTGATTCCGGCCCCTTCGATCACCAAGCCGTGCTTGAAGGCTTCCTCGGAGAAGTGATCGGCCAGGCCGGCATGCCTGGAGGCCAGGCCCCAGATAAAGCCCCGGCCCCGTACATGGGCCTTGAGTTCGGGGTGGCGTTTGGCAATGGCCTCGAAGCGCTCCCGGACGATCTCACCCTTGCGCAGGACTTCCTTGCTAAAGGCATCATCTTTCCAGAACTGCTCAAGTGCGGCCGTGGCGGTAATGAAAGCCAGGTTATGGCCCCGGAAAGTCCCATTATGCTCGCCGGGACTCCAGATATCATGCTCGGGCTTGAGCAGTACCACGGCGAAGGGAAGACCGTACGCGGACAGGGACTTGGACAGGCAGACAATATCCGGGTCCAGGTCCCAGTCTTCAAAGCTGAAGAAGCTCCCGGTGCGCCCGCAACCTACTTGGATATCATCGATGATTAGCAGGATGCCGTGCTTCTTGCAGATCCGGCCCAGCCGTTCCATCCACGTCCGACTGGCTACGTTCACGCCACCCTCCGCCTGAACGGTCTCAACGATCACTCCTGCCGGCATTTCGACGCCGGAACCCCGGTCTTCCAGCACGTGCTCGAAGTAGTCCAGGGTGTCCACGCCTTCACCCATGTAGCCATCAAAGGGCATGGGGGTGGCGTTGCTCAGGGGTTGCGCGGCGCTGTGGCGCTTGCCTTCATTCCCGGTTACCGCCAGGGAACCCACGGTCATGCCATGGAAGGCATTGGTGAAGAAGGCCATATTGGTGCGACCGGTGACCTTGCGGGCCAGCTTCATGGCTGCTTCCGTGGCGTTAGTACCGGTGGGTCCGGGGAACTGCACCCGATAATTCATCTTGCGCGGTTCCAGGATGATGCGGTGGAAGGTCTCCAGGAAGCGTTCCTTGGGGGCGCTGTACATATCCAGGCTGTGGGTAATGCCGCCGCGCTCTACATAATCCAGTAGCGGCTTGCGCAGAGCAGGATGGTTATGGCCGTAGTTCAGCACCCCGGCCCCGGCGAAGAAGTCCAGATACTTCTCACCTTCCGTGTCGGTCAACCAAGCGCCCTCGGAGGTATCCCAGGTCTTGGTGAAGGTGCGGCAGTAGCCGCGGACTTCGGATTCATATTTGTCGATGGTCGGATTACTCATTATTCCTCCGGTATTTAATAATCGTTTTCGTGTTCCAATTCGTTTCAGGCTTCGGGCCACTCAATGGGCCCCACCCGGTAAAGGTGTTCGCTTTCGTGCGGCTCCGGGAAGAACTCGCTGGGAAAAAAGGGCAGCTTGCGGCATTCGGTATTGGAACGCTTGGCAAAGGCTCTGAACAGATTCTGTGACGGCTTGTTGCTGGGGGTGACGCTGGCTTCCAGGTAATGGACGTTGCGGCAGGCCGGCAGCGCCATCAGGTGACGCAGCAGCCGCAGCCCAACCCCCTTGCCGCGCACCTTCTTGCTCACCCCAACTTGCCAGACGAAAATGGTGTCAGGCTGACGGGGTGGGATATAGGCCAGTACAAAGCCCACCATCTGCCCGTCCCGTTCGGCTACCAGGCAGGTATCACCGAAATGCTGACAGAGCAGAATGTAGGCGTAGGAGGGGTTCTGCTCCAGAACCCCGGCCGCTTCCACGAACTTCCACATCTCGCCACCGTCGGTGGCAGTGGCGGCGCGGTAGATGATGTCGGCATTCTGATCAGGCACGTTGGCTTCCTTTTGCTGAATCGGTTTAGCGGAATCGTTCATGCCACCTCCTTGGCCTGGTTGCTGTCTTCCAGAAAGGCGGCATGCAGGGCACGCATGGCATCACCCACCTGGGAGGCATCCACCAGGCAGGTGAGAGAGTGGTCTCGAGTGAAACTGACACGGACACTCACGCCGGCCTCCTCTAGGGCCTTCTCGGCCTTGAGTAGAATCTCCGGATCCTTGCCCGTGTCCAGACCCACGGCGGAGACCGAGCCCTGGGAGGTGGTCACGGTGATCCGGTCATCAAACTGGTTGCGCAGGCGCTCGGCGAAGCTGTCCAGGTTGGCGATGTCTTCGGTAGAGATGAGCATGTCCCGGCGTTCGCCATCCTCGCCGGTATCGTCCACGAAAATGTCGTTTTTTTCGATGGCTTCCAGTACTTCGGCGCCCAGCTTGGCCACCAGGTCTTGGCCACGCAGGGAGACCCAGACCAGCTCCTTGTGACAGGCCACGCCCAGGACCTTGGCTTCCTCGTCGGCTTCCCGGTGGTGAATACGAGTACCGGGGGCATCGTTAAAGGTGCAGCGGGCGCGCACTTCCACATTCTCGCGCCAGGCATATTCCACGGCGCGGGGGTTGAGGACCGAAGCCCCGTGGTGAGCCAGCTCGGTCATCTCCACATAGCTGATTTCCGGCATGGGGCGGGCGTTATCCACGATCCGCGGGTCAGCGGTGTAAACGCCATCCACATCGGAGTAGATCTCGCAACGATCCGCTTCCACGCCGGCGGCCACGGCTACGGCGGTGGTGTCCGAGCCGCCCCGGCCCAGGGTGGTGACCTCGCCGCGACTGTTCATGCCCTGATACCCGGCTACCACCACAATGCGATTCCGTTCCAGTTCTCGATGGACGCGGCCGGCCTGGACGTCGGTGATCCGGGCATTGAAATGATTGTCGGTGGTGCGGATGCCGGCCTGGGGGCCGGTGAGGGAAATGCAGTCTTCCCCCAGCTCTTGGATGGCCATGCTCAGCAGCGACATGGAAATCCGTTCACCGCAGGCCAGCAGCATGTCCAGCTCCCGGCGGGAGGGATCATTGGCCAGGTTGCGGGCCATATTCAGGAGGTTGTTGGTGGTCTTGCCCATGGCCGAGACCACCGCCACCACTTCATTGCCCGCCCGTCGGCAGTCAACAATGCGTTGGGCGACATGACGAATCTTGTCTTCGTCGGCGACCGACGATCCCCCGAATTTCTGCACGATGAGGCTCATCGCAGCTCTCCTGCGTTTCCGTTGCTTGAAAGGTGAAAAACAAAACGATGCATGCGTTCCGGATCGATCCATGCGACCCCTTGATCTGCCCACCGATTAGCGGTTGCCAAGGAGGTCATGGTCGGAGCGCACTTGAGCGTCCCCCGTGTCGGGAGACGGTCTTGAATGGCTGGGTTCGCCCCGCAGAGGGCGCACCTGGGCGGTTTCGGAGCCTGTCGGCCAGTTAGCCAGCAAGGGAGCGGCGTCGATCTCCTCTGCCTCCATCATGGTTACCACCTCCTGGAGGACGCGATCGATTTCCGCCTGGCGGGTCTCGGGGAGCTGGGACAGGCGTTCGGTGAAACGTTCGTGTAGTGGCAGTGGGGTATTTTCGGCCACGGTCCGTCCATCCTCGGTCAACTGCACCAAGACCTGGCGCTTGTCTTCCGGGCGCCGTTCCCGGGTGAGATAGCCTCGGCGTTCCAGACGATCCAATATGCCACTGATTGTAGCCGGACTCAGGGAGATCTCCCGGGCCAGTTGCCCGGGCGTCATGGCACCGCCACTCACCAGCTGGCGCATGCATACCAGCTGTGGCCCGGTCAGACTGTGCCGGACCGAAAGCTGACGGCTGTAGAGGTCCACTGCGCGGATGATCCGGCGCAAGGCCCTCAGGATGCTCTCGTCATACTGGCTGGTCAGGGATGAGTTGGCGTTCGCTGACACGATAGTTTTCCCGCTAAATATTTAGTATGCGAAATATTATAGCGCGAAAAATTTGTATTGAAAAGAAATCCAGCCCCGTGCCGGTGTCGCCCGCTTGGGCCCGGTGGGCTGGTAAACTGCGCAGCAGACCGATAATGAGGAGTAAATAAGCCATGCTCGAATTGGCCCTGAAAGTCCTGTTGGCCTACCTCCTGGGTTCCATGATGGGGGGCTTGCTGCTTCGCCCCGTGGTGGGTGGGGCGGATATTCGCCGGGAGGGTAGCGGTAATGCCGGTGCCACCAATGCCCTGCGTACCCGCGGCAAGGGCTTTGCTGCGGCGGTGGCGGTGGTGGATGTGCTCAAGGGAGTGGCTGCGGTCACCCTTGTGCCGTGGCTGCCCTTGCCGGGCGTGGAAGCGGGCGCTGTGGCCGGGGAGTGGCTGATGGCCCTTTGCGGGGTGGCGGTGGTCTTCGGCCATATCTGGCCGATCTGGCATGGTTTTCGTGGCGGCAAGGGCGCGGCGACCCTGGTGGGCGTCATGGTAGTGGTGGCTCCCGTGGCCCTGCTGCCCATTCTCGGGGTCTGGGTCCTGGTGCTGGTATTGAGTGGCTATGTGGGCCTGGCCACCGTCCTGGCCGCGGCCATGGGGCCGGTCTACGCCCTGGCGACGGGGCATGCCGTGGAAAGCATGTTGTTCACCTTTACCCTGGCCATGTTCCTGACCGTGGTTTACACCCATCGTGGCAATCTGACTCGCCTTGTTCGGGGCGAAGAGCATCGCTTTGATCGGGTGATGGTGTTGCGTCGCCGGAATGACTGAATTGCAGCGAGAACGCCCGCCCCTGCGCAACGCCCTGCTGGGCGCCTTGTCTGTGGAGGTCTTTCGCTCCGGGGCTGATCTTGCGCGTGAGCTGGGTATTAGCCGGGCCGCCGTCTGGAAGCAGCTGGAGGGATTGACTTCGGCCGGTCTCGGTCTTGAGCGGGTCCGGGGGCGTGGCTATCGCTTGTTGCATCCGGTGGAGCTTTTGGATGCCAGGCAGATTCGTCAGGCCATGGGGTCTGAGCTGGCCGACCGCCTGACCCTGGATATCTGGGATCGAGTGGATTCCACCAACCAGCGACTAGATGCCTGGCGTGACGTTCCTGGGCCGGTGGCCTGCCTGGCCGAAGCGCAACTCAGTGGCCGCGGTCGCCGTGGCCGCCAGTGGCAGTCGGCCTATGGGGCCGGTATTCCCCTGTCGCTCCGCTGGCCCTTCCAGACCCTGGATGCCAGTCTTATGGGATTGGCACCGGCGGTGTCCGTGTCTCTGGCACGGGCCCTGGAATCCCTCGGAGCTGAGCCGCCGGGGCTGAAATGGCCCAATGACTTGGTGTGTCGCGACGGCAAGCTGGCCGGTATTCTAATCGAATTGCGTGGTGAGCCGGCCGGGCCCTGCGATGTGATTATCGGCCTGGGTGTCAATTGGGTGGCACCCTGGCAGTCGACGGATCAGCCCACCGCCGGGTTGGAACGCTTGTTCCCGGCGGGGGTACCCTCCCGCAACAAGCTGGTGGGTGAAATCCTTCGGCAACTGGCCGGGGATCTGGAGGTGTTCTCGCGGCAGGGCTTTGCGGCCTTCGCGGAGGCCTGGGCCGCCCGGGATGGGCTGGCGGGGGCACCAGTCACCCTGGCGCTAGGGCATGAAACCCGGCAGGGCCGGGCATTGGGGTTGGACAAGGAGGGCGCCTTGCGTCTGCAGGCGGCGGATGGGGCCATCGAAATCTGGCAGGTCGGCGAGGTTTCCGTTCGCCGCGCTGAGGTAGATGGCCCTGGAGGCGGTGGATGAAGCTGCTTCTGGATTGTGGCAATAGTCGTCTCAAGTGGGCCCTGGCCGATCCGGCGAGGGGCTTGTGGCGACAGGGGGCCGTCGAGACGGTAGAGGCCTTGCCGCCACTACTGGAGGTCGATCCGGAGGAGATCGTGGTCGCATCCGTCCGCCAGGATTCGGATTTCCAGGCGCAACTGACCTGGCTGCGGCATTGGCAGCCGGGGGGGGTTCGAGTGCTGGCCACGCCCATGGCCCATGGCGGCCTTCAATGTGCCTATGCGGAACCCCAGCGTTTGGGGGTGGATCGCTGGCTGGCCATGCAGGGTGCCTGGGCAAGGCTGGAAAGCGGATTTACCGTGGTGGATGCGGGCACGGCGGTGACCATTGATCTGGTAGCGGATGATGGTCGCCATCAGGGGGGTGCCATACTGCCCGGCGTGGCCTTTATGGTGGAGTCCCTGGTGCAGGGCACCACTGGGATTCGGCCCCGTCCGGATGATGGGCCGGCTCGCTACCCGGCCCGCGATACCGGGGCGGCCGTCCGGGCTGGCAGCCAAATGGCTGTGGAGGGCGCGGTACGCCAAGCATTGCACGAGGCCACGATGCTGGATTGCCACGGGCCGCTGCTATTGACCGGGGGGGATGCCGCAGTGCTGGCGGAAATGCTGCGTGATTTGTCGCCCTGGCATCTGGAATCCCTTGTTTTTGAGGGCATGCTGGAGATGAGCCCGTGTTGAGAGTGCTCTTTATCCTGCTGCTTGGCGTGAACCTGCTGCTACTGCTGTGGCAGTGGCATGCCTCGGCGCCCGATGAAGAGCGACTGATTCAGGTGGCGCAACCTTCGGAGTCCGTACTGCGACTCGCCGAGGATCACGTCCCGGCATTGCCGGCGCCGGGATCGTCTTCCGATCCGGCTGAACGGGGCTTTGAACTGGAAGGCTGCCTGCTCCTGGGGGGGGTGGAGTCGGAGATCGCCCTGCGCGCCGTCGCCCAGAGTCTGGGCATACCGGACCCGGATTTTCATGTGGAGCGTCAGCGGGTCCAGGTGGCCTGGTGGGTGATTATCCCCGCCGAGGCGGTGAGCGAGCGGGAGCAAGTGGCCGCCGAATTGGATGCCTCCGAGGCGGGGGAGTATTTCTTTATTGCCACCGGCGACGAGGCAGGTGGGGTATCGCTGGGCCTGTTTAGCAGCGAGGAGCGGGCGCTCAGTCGTCAGCAGCAGCTCTCGGACCAGGGTTTCGAGACCGAGCTGCGAGAGCGCTGGCAGGAAGATGTCTATTATTGGTTGCCCCTGCCCTTGGGGATGGCGTTTGACCGGGAGGTCCTATCGCCGGATCAGCCGCTCTCGATCAAGCCGGGTTTGTGCCCGAATGCAGACAAGGTGCTTGTGGGTCGTCCCGCTGAACGGCTAGAATAGCGCGCCCGTCGCGAAGGTGATTGAGATTCAACAATGCTGGCGTAGCTCAGTTGGTAGAGCAGCTGATTTGTAATCAGCAGGTCGCGGGTTCGACTCCTGTCGCCAGCTCCATATTTTGCCGGCCAATTTTATCAGGGTCTGCCTTGAAGGGAAGTTTCGCACCCTTGATGGTTGACAGTGTCCTGTCATCTGGGCGAAAATCCCCGGCTTACGCTTGCGGAGGGGTACCCAAGCGGCCAACGGGGGCAGACTGTAAATCTGCTGGCTTTGCCTTCGGAGGTTCGAATCCTCCCCCCTCCACCAGATATGACGCGCGCCCACCCGGGGCAGCCCGGGTGGGCGCGTCTGCCGAAGCCCGGGGAAAGTGGACGGGGCGGCGCGATCAGCAAGGTCGCATGCGGGTGTAGTTCAATGGTAGAACCTCAGCCTTCCAAGCTGATGATGTGGGTTCGATTCCCATCACCCGCTCCAGGCAGGATGGGCCTGTGCTGCTGAGGCAGGCTTGGATATTGCCCATATAGCTCAGTGGTAGAGCACTCCCTTGGTAAGGGAGAGGTCGGCGGTTCAAATCCGCCTATGGGCTCCATCGATGGGCTCGCCGCCGCTGGCGCGAGTCTCCGGGGTGGTGCGTCTGCACTGCCCCTTTGGTTGTTGTTGCCCTGCGGGGCGGCACGAGTTGGCTTAAACAGAGATTGCTTTCCGGGAGCGCCAGAATGTCCAAGGAAAAGTTTGAAAGAACAAAGCCGCACGTAAACGTGGGAACGATTGGTCACGTTGACCATGGTAAGACGACGCTGACGGCGGCGCTG
>NZ_JALJYF010000003.1 GCF_024170465.1 Natronospira proteinivora
CCCCCATCGCCATGGAAGACGGTCTGCGCTTCGCTATTCGCGAAGGCGGTCGTACCGTGGGCGCCGGCGTGGTCTCCAAGATCCTTGACTAAGTATTGAATCGGGGCCGGCGTGAGTCGGCCCCGGCTCGAGCATCCCGAAGGGATAAGTAACATGTCGAATCAGAATATCCGAATCCGGCTTAAAGGCTTCGATCATCGATTGATCGATCGCTCGGCCCAGGAGATCGTCGAGACGGCCAAGCGGACCGGTGCCCAGGTCAAGGGCCCCATCCCGCTGCCGACTCGCAAGGAAAAGCACACCATCCTGATCTCGCCCCACGTCAACAAAGACGCGCGGGACCAGTATGAAATCCGCACCCACAAGCGGTTGATGGACATCGTGGAGCCCACCGACAAGACGGTGGATGCCCTGATGCGTCTGGACCTGGCCGCGGGCGTGGATGTCCAGATTCAGCTGAACTGATCAGCCCGGAAGCGCGCTTCCATTGAGGGGCTTTTCAAGGGGCTCGCTGAGTGCTAAGATAGCGGGCTCTTTTGGCCCGGTACAGGGGCAAGCCTGTGCCGGGTCTGCATTTCCGGGTCAGGAATTGGGCTCGGCGCTCAAGTCGAGCCAAATTGTATACAGCGCTGGTCAATCGAAATCGGCGCGGTGAACGAGGATAGGAAAGATGGCTATTGGTGTTGTAGGGCGGAAACGCGGCATGACCCGTGTTTTCACCGAGGACGGTGCTTCCAGGCCCGTCACGGTGATCGAGGTCGAGCCGAACCGTATCACGCAGCTCAAATCGGTCGAATCCGACGGCTACCGGGGTCTTCAGGTGACCACGGGCAATCGGCGTCCCAATCGCGTGACCAAGGCGCAGGCCGGGCACTTCGCCAAGGCCGGCGTGGAAGCAGGTCGCGGTATCTGGGAGTTTCGTCTCACCGAGGGTGAGGGCGAGGACCTGGAGTTGGGCGGTGAAATTCGGGTCGACATGTTCGAGCCGGGCCAGGAAGTCGACGTGACTGGCACCACCATTGGTAAGGGTTTCGCTGGTACCATTAAGCGGCATAATTTCCGCGGCCAGCGTCAGACCCACGGTAATTCCCTCTCTCATCGCGTGCCGGGTTCCATTGGCCAGAACCAGACCCCGGGCCGTGTTTTCAAGGGCAAAAAGATGTCCGGCCACATGGGTAATGTGCGCCGCACCACCCAGAACCTGGAAGTGGTTCGAGTGGATGCCGAGCGCAACCTGTTGCTGGTCAAGGGTGCCGTGCCCGGTTCCAAGGGCTCGGACGTCATCATCCGCCCTGCGAACTCGGCCAGTTAAGGAGGTTACATGGAACTTCAGGTGCACAACGCCTCTGGCCAGGAAAAGGTTTCCGTCTCTGACGTGAACTTTGGTCGGGATTTCAACGAAACGCTGGTCCACCAGGTGGTGGTGGCGTATCTGGCAGCCGGTCGGGCCGGAACCCGCGCCCAGAAGACCCGCGCGGAAGTTCGTGGCGGTGGTCGCAAGCCCTGGCGTCAGAAGGGTACCGGCCGTGCCCGTGCTGGTACCATCCGCAGCCCGATGTGGCGCGGTGGTGGCAAGATTTTTGCCGCTCAGCCCCAGGACCACAGCCAGAAAGTGAATAAGAAAATGTACCGGGCAGCGATCCGGTCCATTCTGTCCGAGCTGGTGCGCCAGGATCGCCTCTTGGTGGCAGAGTCCTTTGATGTGGATGAGCCCAAGACCCGCGCCCTGACTGGCAAGCTGAAAGAGCTCGGCCTGGACAATGTCCTTATCGTGACTGAAGACGTGACCGAGGCGCTTTATCTCTCCGCACGCAATCTGCCCAAAGTGGATGTGCGAGATACCGCCGCGCTGGACCCTGTCTCCCTGGTGGGTTTTGACAAGGTTTTGCTGACGGTGCCCGCCCTGCGTCGCATCGAGGAGTGGCTGTCATGAACCAAGAGCGACTGATGACCGTGCTGCTCGGTCCGCATGTCTCGGAAAAGAGCACCGATGTGGCCGAAGCCCACAACCAGGTGGTCTTCAAGGTCCGTCGGGATGCGAGCAAGCCGGAGATCCGCCGCGCAGTGGAGATGCTTTTCGACGTGAAGGTCGAAAAGGTCAGCGTGGTGAATCACAAAGGCAAGATCAAGCGTTTCGGTATGCAGTTTGGCCGTAGGCAGGATTGGAAAAAGGCCTATGTGACGCTGCCCGCCGGACAAGACATTGATTTCATGGGTGGGGACTGAGGTCCTCGCCTGAATCGAACAGGGATTCGAAGTCATGGCACTGAAGAAAGCAAAACCGACTTCGCCCGGACGCCGTTTCGTCGTTCAGATTAAGAACGCCGAGCTGCACCGGGGTGAGCCTTACGCCCCGCTGGTGGAGAAGAAGCACAGCACCGGTGGTCGGAACAGCGCGGGTCGGACGACCATGCGTCACCGGGGTGGCGGCCACAAGCGTCGCTACCGGGTGGTGGATTTCCGCCGCAACAAGGATGACGTGGCGGGTCGCATCGAGCGTTTGGAGTATGATCCGAACCGCAGCGCGCATTTGGCATTGGTGTTGTATGCCGATGGCGAGCGCCGCTACATCATCGCGCCGCGTGGCTTGAAGGCCGGCGACCCGGTGATGTCCGGTGATCGGGCGCCCATCAAGGTGGGTAACGCCCTCCCGCTGCGCAACATTCCAGTGGGTAGCACGGTGCATTGCGTCGAACTGCGGCCCGGCAAAGGCGCGCAGCTGGCTCGCTCCGCGGGTACGGCCTGTCAGTTGCTGGCTCGTGAAGCGGGTTATGCCACCATTCGCCTGCGCTCCGGTGAGGTGCGCAAGGTGCACGCGGAATGTCGCGCCACCATCGGCGAAGTGGGTAACCAGGAACACAGTCTCCGCCAATTGGGTAAGGCCGGCGCCAAGCGTTGGCGCGGTTTCCGGCCCAAGACTCGCGGTGTGGCCATGAATCCCGTGGACCATCCGCATGGTGGTGGTGAAGGTCGTACCTCGGGGGGCCGTCATCCGGTCAGTCCCTGGGGCCAGCCCACCAAGGGTTACAAGACGCGGCATAACAAGCGCACGGATAACATGATCGTGCGTCGCCGTCGGCTCAAGAAGTAACGGAATCGAGAGGGTAGGCACGTGCCACGTTCAATTACAAAAGGTCCTTTCATTGATCCCCACCTCGCGAAGAAGGTTCGCGCGGCGGCCGAGAACAATGATCGTCGACCCATCAAGACCTGGTCGCGCCGGTCCATGGTTACGCCCGACATGGTTGGGCTGACCATCGCGGTCCATAACGGCCGGCAGCATATGCCCGTACTGGTGTCCGAAAACATGGTCGGCCACAAACTCGGTGAGTTTGCGTTGACCCGGACTTTCAAGGGTCATGCGGCCAACAAGAAGTCGAAGTAAAGAGGTAGCGAGCCATGCAGGTAAATGCAAAACTTCGGTTCGCCAGAATCTCGCCACAGAAATGTCGGCTGGTTGCGGATCAGGTCCGGGGTAAGCCCGTGGACCAGGCCCTCCAGATTCTGGAGTTCAGCACGAAAAAGTCGTCTCATATTCTGAGGAAGTTGCTGGAATCGGCAATTGCCAACGCAGAAAACAATGAAGGCGCTGATGTGGATGAGCTCAAGGTGGATCGGATTTTCGTCGATGAAGGTCCGATGATGAAGCGCTTCCAGCCGCGGGCCAAGGGGCGTGCCGACCAGATTCTCAAGCGGACGAGCCACGTCACCATTTCAGTGGCTGACGAGTGAAGGTGATTTGACATGGGTCATAAAGTTCATCCAACCGGTTTCAGGCTTGGCGTAGCCACTGACTGGACCGCCAAGTGGTTTGCGGAAGGTGGCGAGTTCGCCGATACGCTGCTGGAAGACCTGAAGCTGCGCGATTACATCAAGAAGAAGTTGGCGCATGCCTCGGTTAGCAGGATTCAGATCGAGCGTCCGGCCAAGAGCGCCCGCATTACGATCCATACCGCTCGCCCGGGTATTGTGATTGGCAAGAAGGGTGAGGACATCGAAAAGCTTCGCAAGGAGCTGTCCGAACGCCTTGGTATGGATGTGCGCGTCAGCATTGCAGAAGTTCGCAAGCCCGAGCTGGATGCCCAGCTGGTGGCGGAGAGCATCGCACAGCAGCTGGAACGCCGCATTATGTTCCGCCGTGCCATGAAGCGCGCCGTGGGTAATGCCATGCGCCTGGGTGCCGAAGGCATCAAGGTTCGCGTCGGCGGCCGGCTCAATGGTGCGGAAATCGCCCGCAGTGAGTGGTATCGGGAAGGCCGGGTACCGCTGCACACCATGCGTGCGGATATTGATTATGGCTTCGCCGAAGCCCAGACCACCTACGGCATTATTGGCGTAAAGGTCTGGATCTTTAAGGGCGAAATCCTGGATCCCAGCACCATCGGCCAGGTTCAAGCCGATGAGAAGGCGCGGAAGTAGGAGACGCTGTCATGTTGCAGCCGAAACGAACAAAATTTCGTAAGCAGCACAAGGGCCGCAACCGTGGCGTGGCGCAGGCTGGTAACACCGTGGATTTCGGTGAGTTCGGTCTGAAGGCAACCACGCGGGGCCGCATTACTGCTCGCCAGATTGAAGCGGCGCGTCGCGCCATTACACGTCACGTGAAGCGTGGCGGCAAAATCTGGATCCGGATCTTTCCGGACAAGCCAGTTACCGCCAAGCCCCTGGAAGTTCGCATGGGTAAGGGTAAGGGTAACGTGGAATATTGGGTTGCCCAGATTCAGCCCGGGCGTGTTCTTTATGAGATGGAAGGGGTCAGTGAAGATCTGGCGCGTGAGGCATTTCGCCTGGCCGCAGCCAAACTTCCGGTGCAGACCACCTTCGTGACCCGGCAGGTGATGTAATGAAAGTTTCAGATCTGCGTAAGAAGAATTCGGAAGAGTTGAACAAGGAGCTGCTTGATTTGCGGCGCGAACAGTTCAATCTGCGGATGCAGCAGGCCACCGGCCAGCTCAGCCGTCCGGACCAGGTCAGCAAGGTCCGTCGGAACATCGCACGCATCAAGACGGTTCTGAATGAACAGAAGGCGGGTGAACAGCAATGAGTGAGACGAATTCGCAAACCCCGCGCACGATATTGGGCCGAGTGGTGAGCACCAAGGGTGACAAAACCATCTCGGTCTATATCGAGCGGCGTGTATCCCATCCGCTGTATGGAAAGTACATTCGCCGGAGCACCAAGCTCCTGGCGCATGATGAAGAGAACGCGTGCCGCGATGGTGATGTGGTCACCATTGCAGAATGCCGTCCGCTGTCCAAGCGGAAGAGCTGGCGGTTGCACGAGATCGTGGAACGGGCTTCGGAATAAACCGAGCACTACACGGGTTGGCCGCCAGCCCGGCTGACTGGCCGACTTAGCAGGGGTAGAGAAAATGATCCAGATGCAGACACTGCTGGACGCCGCAGACAACAGCGGGGCTCGTAGCCTTCGTTGTATCAAGGTGTTGGGTGGTTCCAAGCGTCGCTACGCGCGGATCGGTGACGTGATCAAGGTCAGCGTGAAGGAAGCGATCCCTCGGGGCCGTGTGAAGAAAGGCGAGGTATACGACGCTGTTGTGGTTCGTAGCCGCAAGGGTGTGCGTCGCCCGGATGGTTCGGTGATTCGCTTCGACAGCAATGCGGCTGTCCTGCTGAATCCGCGCCTTGAGCCCATCGGTACCCGTATTTTCGGACCGGTGACCCGTGAGCTGCGAACCGACCAATTCATGAGAATTGTCTCGCTCGCCCCCGAGGTGCTGTGAGCGAACGGAGAGGTTGACGATGAACCGGATTAAGAAAGGCGACGATGTGATCGTCATCGCAGGCAAGGACAAAGGCCGTCAAGGTACCGTTCTGCGTGTGGTGGACGAGGACCATATCGTGGTCGAGAATGTGAATATCGCGAAGAAGCACCAAAAGGCCGACCCGAACCGTGGCCAGGGTGGGGGCATCATTGATCGTGAGATGCCCATCAACATCTCCAACGTGATGATGTTCAACCCTGTGACCAAGAAAGGTGATCGAGTCGGAATCCGGCGGCTGGAGGACGGCCGCAAGGTTCGCATCTTCAAGTCCACCAACGAAGCGGTCGACGTTTAAGTAGGTGATCCCGATGGCGAGACTTAAGCAGTTATACAATGAAAAGCTCAAGGGCCAGATCCAGAAGGATCTCAGCCTTGAGAACCCCATGGAGGTCCCCCGGATCACCAAGGTCACCATCAATATGGGTCTCGGTGAGGCTGTGGGTGACCGGAAAGTCCTTGAGCATGCGGTTGACGATTTGGCGAAGATTACGGGCCAGAAGGCTCTGATCACGAAGTCGCGCAAATCGGTAGCTGGCTTCAAGATCCGGGACGGTTGGCCCATTGGTGCCAAGGTGACCCTCCGCCGGGAGCGTATGTACGAATTTTTGGATCGTCTCATTAATGTGGCGGTTCCCCGGGTTCGTGACTTCCGCGGGCTGAGTGTCAAGGCCTTTGACGGCCACGGCAATTACAGCCTGGGTGTGAAAGAGCAGATTATTTTTCCGGAAGTTGAGTACGACAAGGTCGATGCCATCCGCGGTATGGATATCACCATTACCACGACGGCGAAAGACGACGAGCAGGGCCGGGCCCTGTTGTCTGCTTTCAACTTCCCGTTCAAGAACTGAGTAGGGGCTGAGAAATGGCCAAGAAATCAATGGTTGAGCGTGAGCGTAAACGCGCAAAAATGGTGGCCCAGTATGCCGCCAAGCGTGCCGAGCTTAAGCGCATCATCAAGGATCCTAGTTCCAGCGAAGACGATCGCGAAATCGCGGTGGAGAAGCTGGCTAGTTTGCCGAGGAACTCCAGTCCCGTTCGCGTACGGAATCGTTGCCGGATTACCGGTCGTCCTAACGGTTACTATCGTCGCTTCGGCCTGGGTCGGACCAAGCTGCGGGAAGCCGCCATGCGTGGTGACATCCCGGGGTTGACCAAGTCCAGCTGGTAAGGGCGTTTGGAACGAGGAATAACGCAATGAGTATGACTGATCCGATCGCCGACATGCTGACCCGTATCCGTAACGCTCAGCGTGCGGGTAAAGCCACGGTCAGCCTGCCGTCCTCCAAGACCAAGGCCAATATCGCCCAGGTCCTGAAGGATGAAGGCTACATCGCCGATTTCTCCGTCAAGGAAGAAACCGGCAATAAGCAGACCATGGAAGTTGCCCTGAAGTACTTTGAGGGTAAGCCCGTGATAGAGACGATCCGTCGGGTTTCCCGGCCAGGGCTGCGGGTCTTTAAGGCCTGCGATGAACTGCCCAAGGTCGATGGGGGTCTCGGTGTGGCGATCGTATCCACATCCAAGGGTGTGGTGAGTGACCGTGTTGCCCGCGAGTCGGGTAATGGCGGTGAAGTAATTTGTTTCGTCTCGTAACTGACGCAGGGTTTTAGCGATGTCCAGGATTGCAAATGCGCCGGTCACCCTGCCGGATGGGGTTGAATTCAAGCAGAGTGGCACCCAGGTGAGCTTCAAAGGTTCCAAGGGTGAACTCAGCATGGAGCTCCATCCCGATGTGACCGTGGAGCAGGAGGACAAGAGCCTGCGTGTGGCCGCTCGTCAGCAGGGCGACCGCCGCCAGGTAGCCATGGCGGGTACAACCCGCGCGCTCTTGAACAACATGGTGACCGGAGTGTCGGCTGGCTTTGAGCGGAAGCTTGAGCTGATCGGCGTGGGTTATCGGGCCCAGGCAAAGGGGAAATCCCTGAGTCTGACGCTGGGTCTTTCCCATCCGGTTGATTATCCGGTGCCGGAAGGCCTGACCATTGAAACCCCGAGTAACACCGAGGTGGTGGTCAGAGGCGTGGATAAGCAGAAGGTCGGGCAGGCTGCGGCAGAGATCCGTGCCTTCCGTCCCCCCGAGCCCTATAAGGGCAAGGGTATCCGGTATTCGGATGAACGTGTGGTCCGTAAAGAGGCCAAGAAAAAATAACGGTAGGTGAGCAATGGATAAGAGAACGGCTCGCACGCGTCGTGCCCGCAAGGCGCGCGCCAACATCCGGCAGATCGGCGCTCATCGTCTGAGTGTTCATCGTACGCCGAGACATATTTATGCCCAGGTCATTGCACCGGATGGGGGCAAGGTTCTGGCTGCCGCTTCCACGGTACAGCCCGAGTTGAAGAAGTCCCTGAAGGGCACGGGTAACGTGACCGCTGCGGAAGCAGTGGGTAAGGCCATTGCGGAAAAGGCAAAGGCCGCTGGCATCGAGCAGGTGGCCTTTGATCGCTCTGGCTTCCGGTATCACGGCCGGGTCAAGGCCTTGGCCGATGCGGCACGCGAAAGCGGATTGAAATTCTGAATAGGTAACTATCATGGCAGCACCCGGACAGAAGCAGACGGACGATCTCCAGGAAAAGCTGGTCGCCATCAATCGTGTGGCCAAAGTGGTGAAAGGCGGCCGGAAATTTGGTTTCACCGCCTTGGCAGTGGTCGGCGACGGCAATGGAAAAGTTGGCTTTGGCTATGGCAAGGCCCGGGAAGTCCCCCTGGCCATTCAAAAGGCCATGGAAAAAGCCCGTAAAGACATGCAGTCCGTCCACTTGAACGAAGGCACACTCCAGTACCCCATGCGTGCCAACCACGGCGCGACCCGGGTGCTGATGCAGCCAGCTTCCGACGGTACCGGGATTATCGCCGGTGGTGCCATGCGTGCCGTCTGTGAAGTGGCCGGCGTGAAGAACGTGCTCGCCAAGAGCTATGGCTCGCGCAACCCCATTAACGTTGTGCGCGCTACCATGAACGCGCTGACGCAAGTCCGCTCTCCGGAGCAGGTGGCCGCCAAGCGCGGAAAGTCCGTAGAAGAGATCACGGGTTGAGACCGATGGCTGATAAAGGTAACAAAACAATCAAGGTCACGCTGGTCCGCAGCATGCACGGCCGCCTGAAGAATCATCAGGCCTGTGTGCGGGGGCTCGGCCTGCGCCGTATGCACCATACCGTGGATGTTCAGGACACCCCTGAAAACCGCGGCATGATCAATCGTGTTTCGTACCTGTTGCAGGTAGAGGAAGCCTGATTATGCGACTGAATGAATTGAAGCCCGCGGAAGGCTCACGTCCCGAAGGCAAACGCCTTGGTCGTGGTGCCGGTTCCGGCCTGGGCAAGACCTCGGGCAAGGGCCACAAGGGTCAGCTGGCACGTTCCGGCGGCACCGTAATGGTCGGCTTTGAAGGTGGTCAGATGCCGCTGCAGCGTCGCCTGCCGAAGGTGGGCTTTCGTTCGCGCACGGCCGCCATGGCGGATGAGATCCGCCTGGACGAGCTGACACGAGTGGAAGCTGACGTGATTGATATCGCCGTACTTCGCAAGGCCGGGCTGGTTCACAGCAAGGCCGAGCGGGTCAAAATCATCGCTAGCGGCGATCTGGGCGGCAAAGCCGTCACGGTCAAGGGTCTGGTGCCCTCCAAGGGGGCGCGCAAGGCCATTGAGGACGCCGGCGGAAAGATCGAGGAGTAAGTCATGGCGGCTGGCGGCGGCGCGGTCCCTTCCAATCTCGGTAGTCTCGGTCGAGCCACTGAGATCAAGCAGCGCCTGCTGTTTGTTCTTGGTGCCATGATCGTATTCCGGATTGGTGCACACATCCCGGTGCCGGGTATTGATCCGGTCCAGATGGCCCAGGTCTTCGAGGCCCAGCGCGGCACCATCCTGGAGATGTTCAACATGTTCTCCGGCGGGGCGCTGGAACGTTTCAGCCTCTTCGCCCTGGGGATCATGCCCTACATCTCGGCTGCCATTATCATGCAGCTGATGACCGCCGTGATTCCTCAGCTCAAAGAGTTGAAGAAGGAAGGCGAGGCCGGACGCCGGAAGATTACTCAGTACACCCGCTACGGCACGGTGGTCCTGGCAACCTTCCAGTCCATTGGCGCCTCTATTGCGCTGGCCAATCAGGGCGTGTCCATTATTCCGCCGGCCCAGTTCACCTTTGTCTGTGCCGTGACGCTGGTAACCGGCACCATGTTTTTGATGTGGCTGGGTGAGCAGATTACCGAGCGGGGTATCGGTAACGGTATTTCCCTGATCATCTTTGGCGGGATTGTGGCTGGTCTGCCCTCCGCCATGGGCGGCACGCTGGAACTGATCAGGACCGGTGAGCTATCCACGATTTTCGGTATCATCCTGGCCTTCCTGGCCCTGGCCGTGACCGCTTTTGTGGTGTTCATCGAGCGTGGGCAGCGCCGGATTACCGTGAACTACGCCAAGCGCCAGCAAGGTCGGCGCATGTATGGCGGCCAGAGCAGTCATTTGCCGCTGAAGCTGAACATGGCCGGGGTGATCCCGCCCATCTTCGCTTCCAGTATTATTCTGTTCCCGTCCACCCTGATTGGGTGGACCCAGGATCAGGGCCCGGGTTGGATTCAGCAGTTGGTCCAGTCCCTGCAGCCCGGTCAGCCGGTGTACACGCTGTTTTATGCCGGCATGATCATGTTTTTCTGCTTTTTCTACACGGCTCTGGTGTTCAACAGCCGTGACACGGCAGACAACCTCAAGCGCTCCGGCGCCTTTATTCCGGGCATTCGCCCGGGGCGTCAGACGGCGGATTATGTGGACGGCGTGCTGTCTCGGCTTACCCTCTGGGGGGCCATATACATCACGGCTGTCTGCTTGTTGCCGGAGTTCTTGATCGTCGGTTGGAACGTTCCCTTCTATTTCGGGGGTACATCTCTGCTGATTATTGTCATCGTCTCGATGGATTTCATGTCCCAGCTTCAGGCGCACATGATGTCTCATCAGTACGATGGCCTGCTTAAGAAAGCGAATTTGAAGGGCTACGGCCGCGCTGGCCGTCCCCGTTAATCCAGTAACGGTTTGAGCCGCCGATGGGTGGCGCAGGAGACTGAACCATGAAAGTCCGAGCTTCGGTCAAGAAAATTTGCCGGAATTGCAAGATTATTCGCCGTCACGGGACGGTTCGGGTGATCTGCACCAGCGACCCCCGCCATAAACAGCGTCAGGGTTGATCCGGTCCCATAGATTGATCGCCGAGGCGATCTGAGGTATATTGTCGCGTTTCCCGCGCGAGGCGAGTCAGGAGTTTAGCCGAAATGGCCCGTATAGCAGGTATTAACATCCCGACCCACAAGCATGTGGTGATCGCGCTGACAGAGATCTACGGAGTCGGTCGTACCCGGTCCCAGCAGATCTGTGAAGCGGCCAATGTAAAGCCGGATACCAAGGTGCGTGACCTCACCGAAGGTGAGATCGACAGCATCCGTGGTTTGGTGGGCAAGTTCGTCGTGGAGGGTGATCTCCGCCGGGAAACTGCCATGAACATCAAGCGGTTGATGGATCTGGGCTGCAACCGTGGTATTCGTCACCGCCGTGGCCTGCCCCTTCGAGGGCAGCAGACCCAAACTAACGCGCGCACCCGCAAGGGTAAGCGTCGCCCCATCACCCGTTGATTCCAGCGGATACAACGGGTCTTGATGAGACAAGATTCAGTAACCAAGGGTAGATTGAAATGGCCAAAGCTGGCACCCGCACCAAAAAGAAGGTGAAAAAGACAGTTGTTGATGGCATCGCTCATGTTCAGGCGAGCTTCAATAACACCATCGTGATGATCACGGATCGTCAGGGCAATGCCCTATCCTGGGCCACTTCTGGTGGTTCCGGCTTCCGGGGTTCGCGTAAGAGCACCCCCTTTGCCGCCCAGGTGGCTGCCGATCGTGCCGGTCAGGGCGCTCAGGATTACGGTGTGAAGAACCTGGAAGTGCGGGTCAAGGGCCCCGGTCCTGGCCGCGAATCCGCTGTACGTTCTCTGAACAACGCCGGTTTCCGCATCACCAATATCACGGACGTGACGCCAATTCCGCATAATGGCTGCCGTCCGCCCAAGAAGCGCCGCGTGTAAGGCAAGGCAATCCATCGTGATTGCTGTCCGGGCAGCCGCCCGGTACAGCAAGCCTCGGAGAGTTTGAGACATGGCAAGATACATCGGACCAACTTGTAAACTGGCGCGTCGCGAAGGGACAGATTTGTTCCTCAAAAGCGGCATGCGCCCGCTGGAGTCCAAGTGCAAGATCGATTCTGTTCCGGGTCAGCATGGCAATCGCCGTGGTCGCCTGTCGGATTACGGTCTGCAGCTCCGGGAAAAGCAGAAGCTGCGGCGCATGTACGGCGTTCTCGAACGCCAGTTCCGCAAATATTACAAAGAAGCAGCTCGCCGTAAGGGTTCCACGGGTGAGAACCTGCTGACCCTGCTTGAGACCCGTCTTGATAACGTGGTCTATCGCATGGGTTTTGCCTCCACCCGGGCCGAAGCACGCCAGCTGGTGTCCCACAAGGGCATCCTGGTGAATGGCGAGCTGGTGAATGTGCCGTCCTACCAGGTCAAGGCAGAGGATGAAGTGAGCGTTCGGGAAAAGTCCCAGAAGCAGCTGCGTATCCAATCTGCGCTTGATATGGCCAAGGAAGCCGGTTTCCCGTCCTGGATCGAAGTGGACGAGAAGAAAATGACCGGTATTTTCAAGGCTGCCCCGGATCGCGGCGACATCCTTCCGGATGTCAACGAAAACCTGGTGGTCGAGCTTTACTCCAAGTAATTGCGGGGTTTGACTAGATGTCATCTGTCGGTGAGTTTCTAAAGCCGCGTCATATTGACGTGAAAGAAATCAGCGCAACTCGCGCCCGAGTTGTCCTGGAGCCGCTGGAACGTGGTTTCGGTCATACGCTGGGTAATGCCCTGCGTAGAGTGCTGTTGTCCTCCATGCCCGGTGCTGCCGTGACCGAGGCCGAGATTGAAGGCGTGGTTCACGAGTACAGCACCGTGGAAGGTGTGGAAGAAGATGTGCTGGAAATCCTGCTGAATCTCAAGCAGGTGGCCATGCGCATGCATTCCCGCGAGGAAGCCACGCTGACGGTTAAGCAGAAGGGCAAGGGTGTGGTGACTGCGGGTGATCTGCAAACGGATCATGAGCTGGAAATCATGAACCCGGACCTGGTGCTGGCCAACGTGAACGCCAGTGGCGAGCTGAATATGCAGATCAAGGTGCGCCGGGGTCGAGGCTATGAGCCCGCTTCCCAGCGTGGCAGCGTCGACGATGAGAGTCGTCCCGTGGGCCGGCTGCTGGTGGACGCCACCTACAGCCCCATCCGTCGCGTAAGCTACAGCGTGGAAGCGGCGCGTGTGGATCAGCGGACGGACCTGGACAAGCTGATCATTGATCTGGAGACTAATGGCGGCATTGATCCGGAAGAAGCTATTCGCCGGGCGGCTACCATTCTCAGCGATCAACTGTCCGTCTTCGTGGATCTTGAAGACAGCGAAGAAGCCAGCACGGAAGAAGACAGTCAGATCGACCCGGTCCTTCTGCGTCCAGTGGATGAGCTGGAGCTGACGGTCCGTTCGGCCAACTGCCTCAAGGCAGAGAGCATCCACTACATCGGTGATCTGGTTCAACGCACCGAAGTGGAGCTGCTCAAGACGCCGAACCTGGGCAAGAAATCGCTGACCGAGATCAAGGACGTGCTGGCTCAGCACGGTTTGTCCCTCGGCATGAAGCTGGAAGGCTGGCCGCCGTCCAGCCTCCAGGACAAGAAGCAAGCCTCGGCCTAAGCCGGGCTTCGGATAAGTCACTATTTCAGGAAAGTAGTCATGCGTCACCGCAAGGCAGGTCGTAAACTGAATCGCAACAGCAGCCATCGCAAGGCCATGTTCCGCAATATGGCCGCGTCGCTGCTGCGTCATGAACAGATCAAAACCACGGTCCCCAAGGCCAAGGAGCTCCGCCGCGTGGTAGAGCCCCTGATTACCCTGGCCAAGGACGACAGTGTGGCTGGCCGTCGCCGGGCCTTTGACCGGCTGCGTGACCGTGAACTGGTCACCAAGCTCTTCAATGAGTTGGGCCCGGTCTACAAAGAGCGCAACGGCGGTTACACCCGCATCCTCAAATGCGGCTTCCGTGACGGCGATAACGCCCCCATGGCCATCGTGCAGTTGGTGGGTCGTGCCGAACCGCAGGAAGAAGAAGCCGCCGAGTAATCGACCGCTTCAAGCAAGATCAAAAAACCGGGCCCAGCGCCCGGTTTTTTATGTCCCGGTTTTTCTATGTCTTGGAAAAGGCGAACACGAAGGACACGAAGAAAGGCAGAAGGGCACGAAGGGTTGGTAAGTTGGATGGGCTCTGGGGCGGTTGATGCTGCCTTGCTGGATTTGGGTTTGGTGTTTTAACACGGAGGGCACGGAGGAGCCACGGAGATCACGGAGTGAGTGTACGCTCGCTGTGTGGGGCCGGCGTCATCGCGAATGAATTCGCTCCTACGGATGGGATGTCGCCGTAGGAGCGGATTTATCCGCGAATAATTCGGTGAGAAGTGGGAGCGGCGTCCGCCGCGATCAAACGGCAGCTTCCTTACCAATCGCGGCGGACGCCGCTCCCACAAAACCCCAATGACCCTCTCCGTGATCTCCGTGGCTCCTCCGTGGCCTCCGTGTTCCCCATCAGACCCAGCAATCTTCCGAGCCATTCACTACGAACCAGAAAGCCTGTCAGCCATCGTCCCCTTCTGCCTTTCTTCGTGTCCTTCGTGTCTCGCTTTTAATCCCTCAAGACCCGGTATCTTTCAATGAGCGGCTAGCGGGATCGTAGGCCAGGTTGGGGGCGAGCCAGCGTTCGGCTTCTTCCAGGGGCCAGCCCTTGCGCTCGGCGTAGTCGGCTACCTGGTCCTGGCTGATCTGGCCCAGGCCGAAATAGCGGGCTTTGGGGTGGGCGAAGTAGAAACCGCTCACCGAGGCCCCCGGGTACATGGCGTAGTTCTCGGTCAGCTGCATGCCGGTACGGGCTTCCACATCCAACAGGTCCCAGATCAGGCCCTTCTCGGTGTGTTCTGGACAGGCGGGATAACCCGGGGCAGGGCGGATGCCGCGGTATTCCTCTCGAATCAGGGCGGTGTAGTCCAGGTCCTCATCCCGGTCATAGCCCCAGAGGGCCTTTCTTACCCGCTCGTGGAGATACTCGGCAAAGGCCTCGGCCAGGCGATCGGCCAGCGACTCCACTAGTATGGCGTTGTAATCATCATCCTTGTCCCGATATGCGCGGCTCAATTCGGCGAGCTCCAGCCCGGCGGTGACGGCAAAGCCCCCCATCCAGTCCGGAACGCCTGAATCAATCGGTGCAACAAAATCCGCCAGGCAGAGGTTGGGTTTGCCGGTGGGGCGCTGGGTCTGCTGACGCAGGAAGTGGAAGCAGCAGCGCTCCTGCTTTCGCTGCTCGTCCTGGAAGATCAGCACGTCATCACCCCGGGCCCCGGCCGGAAACAGGCCCACCACGCCCCGGGGACGGAGCCAGCGCTCCGAGGCCATTTGATCCAGCATGGCCCGGGCTTCATCAAAGAGCTGGCGGGCCACCTCGCCCCGGTCCGGGTCCTTGAGGATGCGGGGGTAGCTGGCCTTGAGCTGCCAGGCGTGGAAAAACGGCGTCCAGTCGATATAGGGACGCAACTGGTCGATGGTCACATCATCCACGGTATGCAGGCCCGGCTGGGCCGGTTCCACCGGTGGATAATGCCGGGGTTCGGGGTCAAAGGCATTGGCCCGGGCCGCCGCCAGGGGGATCTGGCGTTTTTTGGACGTTCTTCCGGCGCGGCGCTGGCGCAGACGTTCGTGCTCCTCGGCCACCTCGCTGGCAAAGGCCTCCCGTTGCTCTCGGTTGATCAGGCGGGAGACCACATTGACCGCCCGGGAGGCATCCTTCACATGCACCACCGGGGCGGCGTATTCCGGGGCCACTCGCAGGGCCGTGTGGGTGGGGGAGGTGGTGGCCCCGCCGATCATCAAGGGCAGGCGGAACTGGCGGCGCTCCATCTCGGAGGCCACCCGCTGCATTTCATCCAGGGAGGGGGTGATCAGGCCCGACAGGCCGATGATGTCCACCCCGTGGGCCACGGCCTCATCCAGGATTTTTTCCGCGGGCACCATCACGCCCAGATCGATCACTTCATAGTTGTTGCACTGCAGGATCACCGAGACGATGTTCTTGCCGATGTCGTGGACATCGCCTTTGACGGTGGCCATCAGCACCTTGCCCTTGGCCCCCTGGCGGTCATCCTTCTCCGCCTCGATATAGGGGATCAGCCAGGCCACCGCCTTTTTCATCACCCGCGCGGATTTCACCACCTGGGGCAGAAACATCCGCCCGGAGCCGAACAGATCGCCCACCACGCCCATGCCTTGCATGAGCGGGCCCTCGATCACGTCCAGAGGATGTTTCGCCGCCTGGCGCGCCTCTTCCACATCCGCTTCCACGTGTTCCACGATGCCGTGGACCAGGGCATGTTCCAGGCGCTTTTCCACCGGCTCTTCCCGCCAGGCGTGATTGACCTTCTCCCGCTTGCCCTGGTCCCGGTAGTCGTCGGCGATCTCCAGCAGCCGCTCGGTGGCGTCGTCACGGCGATTAAGGATCACATCCTCCACCCGTTCGCGGAGGTCTTCGGGAATGTCTTCGTAAACGGTCAGCTGACCGGCATTGACGATGGCCATGTCCAGGCCGGCGGCAATGGCGTGATAGAGGAAGACCGAATGCATGGCCTCCCGCACCGGGTTGTTGCCCCGGAAGGAGAAGGAGACGTTGGACAGGCCGCCGCTGGTGAACACCCCCGGCAGTTCCCGCTTGATGCGCCGAACCGCTTCAATGAATTCCACCGCATAGTTGTTATGGGCCTCAATGCCGGTGGCCACCGCGAAGATATTGGGGTCGATGATGATGTCGGTGGCATCAAAGCCGGCTTGCTCGGTCAGCAGCTTGACCGCCCGCTGGGCGATGGCCACCTTGTGATCCGCGCTTTCCGCCTGACCCTGCTCGTCGAAGGCCATGACCACCACCGCCGCGCCATAGCGCCGGCACAGGCGGGCCTGCTCCAGGAATTCCGCTTCCCCCTCCTTGAGGCTGATGGAGTTCACCACCGGCCGGCCCTGGACACATTGCAGTCCCGCCTCGATCACCTCCCATTTGGAGGAGTCGATCATGATGGGAACCCGGGCGATGTCCGGTTCAGTGGCCACCAGATCCAAAAAGTGGCGCATGCAGGCCACCCCATCCAGCAGCCCGTCATCCATATTCACATCAATGACCTGGGCGCCGCCTTCCACCTGTTGCCGGGCCACCTCCAGGGCGGTTTCATAATCCTCCGCCTCGATCAGTTTGCGGAAACGCGCCGAGCCGGTGACATTGGTTCGTTCGCCAATGTTCACAAAACCGGTCTCGGGGCCGATTCGAAGGGGTTCCAGCCCGGACAGGCAAAGATGCGGTCCTCGGGTATCCCGTTCGCTCATCAGGCAATGTCCTTCTGGTCGTGCTGTAAACGCCGCGGCGGATGGGCGGCGACGGCTTCGGCAATCTCGCGGATATGCTCAGGCGTGGTCCCGCAGCAACCGCCGATGATGTTGATCAGGCCGCGTTCGGCCCATTCGCCGATCAGCTCGGCCATTTCCCCGGGGCTCTGGTCGTACTCACCGAGCTCATTGGGCAGGCCCGCATTGGGGTGGGCACTTACCGGCACCGGGGCCACCCGGCCCAGCTCATTCACGTACTGGCGCAATTGGTCCGCCCCCAGGGCGCAGTTCAGCCCCACGCTGAAGGGACGGGTTTGCATCACGCTATGCCAGAAGGCCTCCACCGTCTGGCCGGACAGGGTGCGGCCACTGGCATCGGTGATGGTGGCCGAAATCATGATCGGCCAGCGCCGGCCCTGATCCTGAAACAGGGTGTCCAGGGCAAACAGGGCCGCCTTGGCATTCAGGGTGTCGAAAATGGTCTCCACCATGAACAGATCCACCCCGCCCGCCACCAGGCCTTTGGCCGCCTCGTAATAGACCGAGACCAGGTCCCGGAAGCGCACATTGCGTTTTGACGGATCATTCACATCGGGGGAGATGGAGGCGGTTTGATTGGTGGGCCCTAATACCCCCACTACCCAGCGGGGCCGGTCGCTCTGGGTATGGACTTCATCCGCCACTTCCCGGGCCAGGCGGGCGCCTTCGGCATTAATGGCATGGACCTGATCCTCCAGGCCGTAGTCCGCCTGGGAAATGCGGTTGGCGTTGAAGGTATTGGTCTCGATCAACTCCGCCCCGGCATTGAGATAGTCCCGGTGCAGCTGACGGATCCGCTCCGGCTGGGTCAGATTCAGCAGATCGTTGTTGCCCGTCAGTTCATGATCGTGATCCTCAAACAGCGATCCGCGAAACTGGGACTCGCTGAGATCCAGGTTCTGGATCATGGTGCCCATGCCCCCGTCCAGGATCAGAATGCGTTCCGAGAGGGCCTTGTGCAGGGACTCACTCATGGATGCACCTCCGTGGTTACGTCCCGGGCCGAATCCGCCGCCGGCGCGCCCCGGCCGGGACAGATCCCCAGCATCCGGCAAATGGCCTTGGTCAGCTGGGCCCGGTTGAGGGTGTAGAAATGAAATTCTTCGACGCCCTCGGCCTGCAGGTCCAGGCACTGCTCCGAGGCCACCGTGGCCGCTACCAGCTGGCGGGTGTCCGGGTCGTCGTCCAGGCCGTCGAACAGACGATGCAGCCAACGGGGTACATGGGCCCCGCAGGCTTCGCTGAAGCGGGCCACGGTGGCGAAATTGCTCACCGGCAGAATGCCGGGCACCAGGGGTACATCAATGCCGGCGGCCCGGACCCGGTCCCGCCAGCGCAAAAAGGTATCGCTGTCGAAGAAGTACTGGGTGATGATGCGATTGGCCCCGGCATCCACCTTGCGCTTGAGGTAGTCGATATCGGCTTGTGGCGAGCGGGCCTCCGGATGGACCTCGGGATAGCCGGCCACGCTGATATCGAAATCCCCGATCTTCTTCAGACCCGCCACCAGCTCGGCGGCATTGGCGTAGCCATCGGGATGGGCCCGAAAGCCGCTCTCGGCGGACGGCGGGTCACCCCGCAGGGCCACCAGGTGGCGCACGCCGGAATCCCAGTAGTCCTGGGCCACGGCATCCACCTGGGCCCGGGAGGCATCCACGCAGGTGAGATGGGCCGCCGGGGTCAGATCGGTGTCGTCCAGCACCCGGCGCACCGTGGCGTGGGTGCGTTCCCGGGTGGAGCCTCCGGCCCCGTAGGTCACCGACACAAAGCGGGGATTCAGCGGCGCCAGCGCCAGAATGGAGGACCACAGCCGGCGTTCCATGGCTTCGGTTTTGGGCGGAAAGAATTCAAACGAGACCCGCAGGCGGGACTCGGTGTCTTCAGTCCAGGTTTCGGTGGGTAACTGGCTCATTATTCGGCGACTCCCGTGTGATGACCGGGCGCCGATTCGGGAAAGCTTGCGGGGAAAATGGCAGTGCCACATGGAACAGTGGCGGGAGCGGCGTTCACCGCTTTAGCTGCATTTATTGAGCGCCCGCAAGCTGGACATCAAATCGGCGCTTTCGTATTCAGAATGGTAGAGACCGGTGGTATTGTCAAGCGTCTGCTTATATTCATCCGGGATAAGCCAATCTGCTATTGTGCGGGATTGGCCTACAATCGCGGGAGTGTCCCATGTTTGTGAATCGCTTGATGAACTTGTCTCTGGGGACCGCCCTGGCTTTACTGATCAGCAGTAATGCCCTGGCCTGGGACCGGGTGGAAACCGATACCCAGCTGAGTCGTTCCGATGTGCTGGCCACCGGGGCCATGGCGGCTACCAGTCAGCCTCTGGCCACCCAGGTGGCCCTGCAGGTGATGCGGGACGGGGGCAATGCCATTGATGCGGCCATTGCCGCCAATGCCATGACCGCCCTCACCGAGCCCACCGGCAACGGCATCGGCGGTGATCTCTTTGCCATTGTCTGGGATGCTGAATCTGAAAGCCTCTATGGCTTGAATGCCAGTGGTCGAGCGCCCAAGGCCATGACCCGGGACTGGTTTGAGGAAAACGACTACGACCGCATTCCCCAGCGCGGCCCCCTGCCGGTGTCCGTGCCCGGGACTATCGACGGCTGGTTCGAATTGCACGAGCGCTTCGGCCGTATTGGCATGGAAGACGTGCTGGCCCCCACCATCCACTATGCCGAGGAGGGGTTCCCAGTCACCGAGGTGATTGCCTATTTCTGGGAGCGCAATGCCGAGGTGCTGGAGGAATACGAGAATTTTCCAGAGACCTTCATGCCCGACGGACGCGCACCCCGCAAGGGGGATATCTTCAAGAACCCGGATCTGGCCAACACCCTTCGCCAGGTGGCGGAAGACGGCCGTGAGGCCTTCTACGAAGGCGAGATTGCCGAGATCATCGAAGACTACATGCAGCGCCAGGGTGGTTTTCTCACCGCCGAGGACATGGCCGCCCATGAATCCACCTGGGTGGATCCGGTCTCCACCAATTACCGCGGCTATGACGTCTGGCAGTTGCCGCCCAACACCCAGGGCATTGCCGGGCTGCAGATACTCAACATCCTGGAGGCCTGGGACCTGTCCGAGTACAGCCTGGACGACCCGGACTACGTCCATCTGTTCACCGAAGCCAAGAAGCTGGCCTTTGAAGATCGGGCGCGCTTCTACGCCGACCCGGATTTTGTCGATGTGCCGGTGGAAGAGCTCATCTCCAAGGAATACGCCGAACGCCGCCGTGCCCTGATCGACGAGGAAAAGGCCGCCACTGAATTCCCCGCCGGCGATCCCCGCCTGGACGAGAACGACACCATTTACCTCACCACGGCAGACTCGGAAGGCAATATGGTGTCCCTGATCCAGAGTAACTATCGCGGCATGGGTTCCGGCATGACCCCGGACGGGTTGGGTTTCATCCTTCAGAACCGGGCCGAGATGTTTAATCTGGACCCGGATCATCCCAATACCCTGGAACCCGGCAAGCGTCCCTTCCACACCATCATTCCCGCCTTCGTCACCAAGGACGGGGAGCCGTGGATGAGCTATGGCGTCATGGGCGGTGCCATGCAGCCCCAGGCCCATGCCCAGATCATGATCAATATGATCGATTTCGGCATGTCCTTGCAGGGAGCCGGGGACGCGCCCCGGATTTCCCATCTGGGCAGTTCCCAACCGGAAGGGGATGAAATGAAAGACGGCGGCACCATCCACCTGGAATCGGGTTTTTCCCGCGAGACCATAGAAGCCCTGCGTGAGCGCGGTCACCAAGTGGAAGTGGGCGGTGCCGGCTTCGGCGGTTACCAGGCCATCATGCGTTGTCCCGAGTCCGGTGTGTTTTATGGGGCCTCCGAACCCCGCAAGGATGGCCAGGCCGCGGGCTTCTAGGGCCTTCCTTGTGGCACAATGCCTTGCAACATCGCCTATCAGCGGATAATACAAAGGAAATGGACATGAGTGGGCGTTATCCTCGTGAGTCCTGGGCCACGCGCTCGGAGATTTTTTCCAGTCATGGCATGGCTGCCACCAGCCAGCCCCTGGCCACCCAGGCGGCCTTGCGGGTCCTGCGGTCGGGGGGCAGTGCGGTGGATGCGGCGATTGCCGCCAATGCCGTGCTGTGTGTGGTGGAGCCCACCGGCGCCGGCCTGGGGGGTGATCTCTTTGCCATGCTTTGGGACCCCAATGAGAAGGCCATCACGGGCCTGAATGCCAGTGGCGGGGCCCCAACGGCTGGGACCCGCAGCTGGTTTGAAGGCAAGGGGCATGAGCGGATCCCGGATCAGGGCCCGCTGTCGATCAGCGTGCCGGGGGCGGTGGGCGGCTGGTTTGCCCTGCATGAAAAGCACGGCCGCCTGCCCATGAGCGAGGTCCTGGCCACGGCCGTGTCGCTGGCCGAGGAAGGCTTCCCCGTCAGCGAGGTGATTGCCGAGGAGTGGGCGCGTGAAGGCGAGCGCCTGGCCGAGCAGCCGGGCTTTGCCGCCACCTTCCTGCCCTCCGGGCGTGCCCCGCGCAAGGGCGAGCGTTTCCGCAATCCTGCCCTGGCCCGGCTTCTGGGCCAGATCGGCGAGAACGGCGAGCAGGTCTTCTACCAGGGCCCGGTGGCCCGCAGCATGGCCGAGACCGTGCAACAGGCCGGCGGCTTGCTGGCGGAACAGGATCTGGCCGGCTACAAGGCCCAGTGGGTGGAGCCGGTGAGCGTGGATTTCCAGGGCAAGACTGTTTGGCAGCTCCCGCCCAACGGTCAGGGTCTGGTGGCCGCTCAGATGCTCAAGCTGCTTGAGCCCTGGGACCTGAAATCGGCCGGCTTCGGCAGTCCCGATCACGTCCATCTGCTGGTGGAGGCCAAGAAGCTGGCCTTCGCCGACCGGGCCCGCTTCTACGCCGACCCGGATTTTGAACGGGTGCCGGTCCAGGGCCTGCTGGACGAGGCCTATCTCAATGAGCGCCGGACCCTGATCGATCCGACCAAGGCCGCTCGGAGCGTGTCCGCCGGCGAGCCCCGGCTGGATGCCGGAGATACCGTCTATCTCACCGTGGCCGACGAGAGCGGCATGATGGTCTCCCTGATCCAGAGCAACTATATGGGCATGGGTTCCGGCGTGGTGCCGGTGGGGCTGGGTTTCTCCCTGCAAAACCGGGGCGCCCTGTTCAGCCTGCAGCCGGGCCATCCCAATGTGATTGCCCCGGGCAAACGCCCCTTCCATACCATCATGCCCGGCTTTGTAACCCGCGATGGCGAACCCTGGCTCAGTTTCGGCGTCATGGGCGGGGCCATGCAGCCCCAGGGGCAGGTGCAGATTCTGCTCAACCTGCTGGTCTTCGGCATGAACCTCCAGGCCGCCGGCGATGCCCCCCGCATTCGCCACGACGGCAGCGCCGGCCCCACCGGCAAGACTGCCCCCGAGGATGGGGGCGTGGTCAATCTGGAGCCGGGCTTCCCGGAGGGCACCGCCGAGGCCTTGAGCGACCGTGGCCATCAGGTGCGTGTCGGGCAGGGCCATTTCGGCGGCTACCAGGCGATTGCCTACAATCCGGTGGACCGCCTCTGGCGGGGCGCCTCGGAATACCGCAAAGACGGCCAAGCCAGCGGCTATTGAATCCACCTGTGGGAGGGCCATATGGCCCTCCCACAGCCCCTATTCCTTCCCGCAGTCGGTAACCTTAGCGATCCTTCGTGTCCTTCTGCCTTTCTTCATGACCTTCGTGGCTGGTTTTCAATACAAAAATCCAACACGAAGGGCACGAAGAAAGGCAGAAGGACACGAAGGGGTAGTTTGTGGGGCAGGGCGAGCGTGGTGTTTTCTAAACGCAGAGGGCGCAGAGAATCCGCAGAGGGCCACAGAGCAACAAGAATTCTCTGCGGCCCTCTGCGGATTCTCCGTGTCCTCTGTGTCACAAAAACCGAGCTCAGACACATCCGAGCCGTCTCTATATCCCCTGCGGTGTCTGTAAAGGGATTGCTGGGGGAATCCCGGCTAGCCGCGGGTTGCTCCGAGGCGGTAAAATGGCCTGTTCTTTCCCGCAAACAGGTCAAACCGTTCCATGGCGTCCATACGCGTTCAGGGTGCCCGCACCCACAATCTTCAGAACATCGACGTGGAAATGCCCCGCGATCAGCTGATCGTGATCACCGGCCTGTCCGGTTCGGGTAAATCCTCCCTGGCCTTCGACACCATTTACGCCGAAGGCCAGCGCCGCTATGTGGAGTCCCTGTCCACCTATGCCCGGCAATTCCTGTCCATGATGGAAAAGCCGGATATCGACGACATTGAAGGCCTGTCGCCGGCGATTTCCATCGAGCAGAAGTCCACCTCCCACAATCCCCGCTCGACGGTGGGGACGGTGACCGAGATCCACGACTATCTGCGCCTGCTCTATGCCCGGGCCGGCCAGCCCCGCTGCCCGGATCACGACATCACCCTGGATGCCCAGACCATCAGCCAGATGGTGGATCAGGTCCTGACCCTGCCGGAAGGGACCAAGTGCATGCTGCTGGCGCCGGTGGTGGATCATCGCAAGGGTGAGCATGTGCAGTTGATCCAGGAACTGCGGGCCCAGGGCTTTATCCGGGCCCGGATCAACGGTGAGGTGGTGGAGCTGGATGATCCGCCCAAGCTGGATCTGCGCCGCAAGCACACCATCGAGGCGGTGGTGGACCGTTTCCGGGTGCGGGATGACCTGGCCCTGCGGCTGTCGGAATCCTTCGAGACCGCCCTGCGACTGGCGGACGGCAGTGCCCAGGTGGCCTTTATGGACGAGCCCCAGCGGGCGCCGCTGATCTTCTCCGAGAAGTTCGCCTGTCCCGAGTGCGGCTACAGCTTGAGCGAACTGGAACCCCGGCTGTTCTCCTTCAATAATCCCAACGGCGCCTGCCCCAGCTGTGATGGCCTGGGTGTGAACCAGTATTTCGATCCGGACCGGGTGGTGCGGGACCCGGAGCTCAGCCTGGCCGGCGGTGCGGTGCGCGGCTGGGACCGCCGAAATCCCTATTACTGGCGCTTGATCAAGGCCCTGTCCGCCCATTACGGCTTTGATCCGGACACCCCCTTCAATGAGCTGTCCGAGGATGTCCGCCAAGCCCTGCTCTGGGGCAGTGGCGAGGAAGAAATCGGCTTCGAATACCCCAACCCGGGGGGTGGCACCGTCACCCGACACCATCCCTTTGAAGGGGTGCTGCCCAATATGCAGCGCCGCTATCACGAAACCGAATCCAGCATGGTGCGGGAAGAGCTGGCCCGCTATGTCAGTAGCCGCCAGTGCCCGGAATGCCATGGCAGCCGTCTGAACCGTTCCGCCCGCCACGTCTTCGTGGCCGACCGCACCCTGCCGGACATCGCCCGGCTGTCGGTGGGCGAGGCTACCGGTTTCTTCAAGGGCCTGAACCTGCCCGGCAAGCGGGGCAAGATTGCTGAAAAAATCCTCAAGGAGATCATCGAGCGCCTGGGATTCCTGGTGGATGTGGGCCTGGATTACCTGAGCCTGGAACGCAGCGCCGAGACCCTCTCCGGCGGCGAAGCCCAGCGGATTCGCCTGGCTAGTCAGATCGGCTCTGGCCTGGTGGGGGTGATGTACATCCTGGATGAGCCTTCCATCGGCCTCCACCAGCGGGACAACAAGCGCCTGCTCAACACCCTGTTCCGCCTGCGGGACCTGGGCAATACCGTGATCGTGGTGGAACATGATGAAGAAGCCATTCGCAGCGCCGATCATGTCCTGGACATGGGCCCGGGGGCCGGCGTCCATGGTGGCCGTGTCGTGGCCCAGGGCAAGCCGGAGACGGTGGAAAACGACAGTGCCTCGCTCACGGGCCAATACCTCTCCGGGCATCGGCGCATCGAAATCCCCGAAAAGCGCAAGCCCTTGGAAAAGGGCCGCCACCTGGGTATTCGCGGCGCCCGGGGCAACAATCTCAAGCAGGTGGATGTGGACCTGCCCCTGGGGGTGATGACCTGCGTTACCGGCGTGTCCGGCTCCGGCAAGTCCACCCTGATCAACGACACCCTCTACAAATTCCTGGCCCGGGAAATCAATCGATCCAGCGTGACCCCGTCTCCCTGTGATGATATTGAAGGCCTGGAGCAGATAGACAAGGTCATCGACATCGACCAGAGCCCCATCGGCCGCACCCCGCGCTCCAATCCGGCCACCTACACCGGCCTGTTCACACCCATCCGGGAACTGTTTGCCGGCACCCAGGAAGCCCGTTCCCGGGGCTACAAGCCGGGCCGTTTCAGCTTCAACGTCAAAGGTGGCCGTTGCGAGGCTTGCCAGGGTGATGGCGTGATCAAGGTGGAGATGCACTTTCTGCCGGATGTCTATGTCCCCTGCGATGTCTGCAACGGGGCCCGCTACAATCGGGAGACCCTGGATATCCGCTACAAGGGCCTGACCATTTCCGAGGTGCTGAATCTCACCATTGAAGATGCCCTGGATTTCTTCGAGGCGGTGCCCACCCTGAAACGCAAGCTGCAGACCCTGATGGAAGTGGGTCTAAGCTATGTGCGTTTGGGGCAGAATGCCACCACCCTGTCCGGCGGCGAGGCCCAGCGGGTGAAGCTGGCCCGGGAATTGTCCAAGCGGGATACCGGCAAAACCCTTTATATCCTGGACGAGCCCACCACCGGTCTGCATTTCCATGACATCAAGCAATTGCTGGGCGTGCTGCAACGGCTACGGGAGAACGGCAATTCCGTGGTGGTGATCGAACACAATCTGGACGTGATCAAGACTGCCGACTGGATCATCGATATGGGCCCCGAGGGGGGCAGTGGTGGCGGCATGGTGGTGGCCACCGGCACTCCCGAGGACGTGGCTACCAACCCGGCCTCCCACACCGGCCGTTTCCTGGCGGACGTCCTCGCCCAGACCCATCGCCAGGCCGCCGAGGCCAAATCCTGAATCGGCTTACTCCAGATACTGGACCGAGAACCATTCCCGGTTGTCGGTCCAGCATCGTTTCACCGTCCAGCCGGCCTGGGCGGCCAGTGCTTCAAACCCCCGGAAGGTGAATTTGTAGCTGGACTCACTGAGAATGTATTCCCCTGCCTGAAAATGGAAAGCCTGCCCGCCCACGGTGACCGTCTGTTCTCGTTCGCTGACCAGATGCATTTCAATACGGCTTTGGGCCTCGTTCCAGACAGCCCGGTGACTGAAGGCGTCCAAATCAAAGTCGGCATCCAGCTCCCGGTTGATGCGTCTCAATAGATTCAGATTGAATTGGGCCGTGACCCCATCATGATCGTTATAGGCCTTTTCCAGGATCATGGGGTCCTTGCGCAGGTCCACGCCGATCAGCAGCCCGCCGTTGTCATCCACCTTGTTTCGCATGGTCTTTAATAGCTCAACGGCATCCTCCGGGTCGAAGTTGCCGATGGTGGAGCCGGGGAAGAAAATCACACTGCGTTGAGGAGGCTGCTCCGGCTTGGGGATTTGAAAGGGACTGGTGAAGTCGGCGCAGACCGGCAGGATGGGGATATGGGGAAATTCCGCTTCCAGACGTTGGACCGCCGCCAGCAAGTGATCCTTGGAAATCTCAACGGGCACATAGGCGGCCGGATTACGAAGAGCCGCCAGCAGGGTTCGGGTCTTGAGGCTGCTGCCACTGCCCGGTTCAATCAGCAGCACTGACTCGCCCAGGGTATCCCGGATGGCATCGATATGCTCATTGAAGATCTGGAGTTCCGTGCGAGTGGGGTAGTACTCGCTTAATTCACAAATGCGGTCAAAAAGACGGGAGCCTTCCGCGTCATAGAAATACATGGAGGAAATCCATTTCTGCGGCGCGGACAAGCCTTCAATGACCTCGGCCAGAAACGTCTGGGCGGAGGGTTGCTGATCCTGCAGGGCATCCTTTTTCTTCTTGCTTATCATGGTTTTTCCAATCCCTGTCCAAGGGGGTTATGGGCCAATGCCGACGGTGTTCGTCGCGGTCTTTTGCCGGGCCGGGCCGCAGCCCTTCAGCCCGGCAAATCCTTGGCCAATCGGATGCCGCTGAATTGCCAGCGGCTATGCGGGTAGAAAAAGTTCCGGTAGCTGGCCCGGATATGGTCCTGCGGGGTGGCGCAGGAACCACCCCGCAGGACCATCTGGTTACACATGAACTTGCCGTTGTATTCCCCCACCGGGCCCTTGGGTGGTTCATAGCCGGGATAGGGGGCATAGGGGCTGGCGGTCCACTCCCAGACATCCCCGTAGAGCTGGCCCAGTTTGCCACGGTCTTTTTCAAGTCCCCGTGGCTGGAACAGGCCGTCATCCTGGAAGTTACCCTGGGGCGATTGCTGGCGTGCTGCTAGTTCCCATTCCGCTTCCGTGGCCAGGCGATAACCGGCCCAGCGAGCGAAGGCTTCCGCCTCATAGAAACTGACATGGCAGACCGGGGCGTGGGGGTCCAGCGGCTGGGGCCCGGCCAGGGTAAAGAGGGTTTCCAGGTCCTCGCCCCAGTAAAGGGGCCGATTCCAGCCCTCATTCTGGACTGTGGACCAGCCATCGGACAGCCACAGGGCCGGGTCTTGATAGCCGCCGTCGCGGATGAAATCCCGGTACTCCCCATTGGTGATTAACCGGTGGGCCAGGGTGTGGGGACGGATCAGCACCTGATGTCCGGGGCCTTCATTATCGAAATGAAAATCATCACCCTGATAGCCGATGCTATGAATGCCATCCACGCCGGCATGGAACTGCAAGGCCTCGGGCGGGCTTGCCGTCGATGGTGCCTTGTCATGATAGGCCGGCCACAGGGGATTGCTCCCCAGCACATGCTTGATATCGGTGAGGATCAGTTCCTGGTGCTGCTGTTCATGATTGATGCCCAGTATCACCAGCCGGGCAACGGCCGGCTCATCACCCCGCTCACGGATCAGGGTGGCCATGGCCGCATCCACATGGGCCCGGTAGTCGAGAATCTCCGAGACCCCTGGGCGGCTGAGTAGACCCCTTCTCGGGCGTTGAAACATCTGCCCCAGGGTGAAGTAATAGGAATTGAACAGGTAATCAAAGCGAGGATGGAAAACGCGATAATCCGGGGCCAGTTCCTGCAGGAGAAAGCGTTCAAAGAACCAACTGGTATGGGCCAGATGCCATTTGCTTGGACTCACATCCGGCATGGTCTGGACGGTCATGTCCTCGGGTGAAAGGGGCTTGCACAGCTGTTCACTCTGGGCCCGCGTGGCCTGGAAGCGGCTCAGAAGGTCTTTGCCGGACTCGCTGGCGGTCACTGACTGAATGACGCTCATGGTGGCTCCCGGTGATGGTCAGCGAGTGAATGGTCAGATTAGTCAGGGCCGCAGGGGCTGTCAAAAAGACCGTCATGCATTGAGACGGGAATTCGCTGATTGAGGTTCAATCGCCAGCCCTGTTCGGTGATCAGCCGGCCATCATCTTGCAGGTGCAGTTCCTCCGTGGCTTCAAGACGATGGGTTTCAATACCGCTTAAACGCGCGTCGTCTATGGATCTTAGAACGGCGGTTACCCCGGTTTCCCGGGGCGACCATTCCAGCTCACGCCAATGCCCCGATGCATCCTGCCGGATACGCAGGGCCACGTTGTCCTGGCGACTGCGGAGGCGAAACTCGCTGTAGTGGGTAGTGTCGTCATGGACATCGGTCTGGTGACTGAGAACATCAATACCTTCAAGCCGGTCCTGCAAGTGATCACGGCTTTCTTCACGCAGTTGGCGCATCACCGCGGCCTCGCGTGAATCCCGGGCCGATGGGCGGTGTTCGGTTTCGCTCAGCAAGGCCCGTAGACGATCCACATGGGCCCGGGTAATGACCTGATCGTGACGGTCGGAGGCGGCGCCCAGCAGGGACTGGTTGGCGCCCGGACCTTCACTGCGGATCTCCAGGCGATCCTCCCGGGGACTGATCAGCCAGCAACCCCCCTCGGGGTGATGGACCCGCCAATGGCGGCCGCTTGCCAGGTCCAGTGCCAGGGACTCCGTGGGTACTGCCGGCAGAGTCCTGTCCGGATCACTGAGCAGGCGCCGAACATCCCAGGCCCGAAAATGCCGGGTGGTGCTGGCAATGATCAGCCAACGATCCTGTTCCGGCCACCAGGCGATTTCCGTGGAGAACGGACCAAAGCCTCCCTCATGGCCGATTCGTTCTCCTTGGGCATCCTCGCTACGGCTGAGACCCAGTCCATAGGCTTCTCCACTGGCGGTGGTGAGCCGCGCCCGGCGCCAATTGGAGGCCAGTTCGGCCATGGGTTCCGCCCCTCGAATCAGCATGAGCAGATCGATCAGGCCATGACTATCGCTACTCAGGCCACCGGCGCCGATCAGATTCCAGCCTGGTTTGCCCTCGGGCCAGGCCCGTTTACTGAAACGGCCCCAGCGATAGCCCAGCTCATACGCCGTCGCCTCCACGCTGCCCGCCGGCCCCCGGCCCAGATGCACCGAATTCATTCCCGCAGGCTGGAACAGCCGGGCTTCAAGCAGGCTGGCAAAATCCAATTCCCCGGCCCTTTCCGCCGCCGCGGCCGCCAGGTTGTAGCCCAGATTGGAATAGATGAATTGTTGCCCCGGCCGCGCCAGGGGCTCGCTGCGCCAGACCCGCTGTTCCAGGGTGGCCCGGTCAATGGCTTCGAATTCGGGTGGGCCTTCAGCGCCCGGATGGCGCAGCTGGGCCGCCAGACCGGATTGATGACTCAGCAATTGTTCCAGCGTCATGGCGCTCATGGTCCCGGGCACCCCGTCGAAATGGCGGGGCAGGGTATCGGAGAGGGCCAGTTGGCCATCCGCTTCCATACGCAACAGCAAGGCGGCTGTGAGCGATTTACTCAAGGACAGCCAGGGCAGGCGGGTGTCGGGACCAAAGGGCAGGCGGCCCTCCCGGTCTGCCCAGCCCAGGGCATGAAGCTTGGTAAGCTGATCCCCCTGACCTTCGATGATCAGGCCGGAAAAGCTCCACTTGCCCAGCTGCGCCGCCACCGAGTCCGATGCGGCTTCGGAATGGTTGGCTGAGGCGAGCGCCGGAAGGGCAACCAGGAACAGTGCCAGTAGCAGAAAACCGGGTGTGCGCACACGCTGCATGGTGATGACCAGGGCTTGATGTGGGTAGGGACCAGTTTAGCGCCTGCGGGCGATTTGTCGCCAAATGGGTTTCGCCCCTTGACGGGAAGGCCCGTGGACGGTTTAATACGCCCCTTCCCGCAGGCGTGTCCCGCGTCCGTGGTCGAAAAAGTCTGCTTTGGATACGGCCAGGTAGCTCAGTCGGTAGAGCAGGGGATTGAAAATCCCCGTGTCGGCGGTTCGATTCCGTCCCTGGCCACCATTCTTGATTCCCCCTTTTGTACTTGTCAGAGCCTTCGACGCCGATGTTGAGGAAGTCGAGCCCATTGTTAAGTGGCGTTCGCCACCTCGACAACCCCAACGAATCAAGCCGTGAAGCCCTGAAAACTGAGTGGGCGGTGAGCTGGCTTTGGCTTCGTTCAGGATGGCTGAGAATTGTCATTTTCAGGGGGATAGGTGCATCCGGGCCGCTCTCTGAGTACACTTGGGCGGTGTCCGGCTGATCTAGCCGTCATGGGATGCAGATTCGTTCTGCGATCGTTGAGGGCCTTTCATGGAATCCATTCTGGTCATTGAAGATAACCCGGATACCCGCGAGTGGCTGGTGGCACTGGCCCGGGAGGCGTTTCCGGGGGCCGTGGTGGATGAGGAAGCCACCCTGACCGGGGCCAAGAGCCGCCTGGACGCCGGTTATAATCTGGCCTTGGTGGATCTGAGCCTACCCGATGGGAGTGGCGTGGATATTCTGGTGGATATCCAGGGAGACTACCCCGACACCTTCGCTGTGGTCACCACCATCTATGATGACGACCGGCATCTGTTCGCGGCCATCCGGGCCGGCGCCAAGGGCTATCTGCTCAAGGACCAGCCGCGCGAACGCTTGGTGACCCAGCTCAAGGGCATTGCCCGGGGCGATCCCCCCTTGTCTCCGGGCGTCTCTCGCCGCATTCTCCGCTACCTGGCCGGCGGTGCCCGCCGTTCCGAACCCGATGCCCCGAAGCTGACGGATCGGGAGATGGAAGTCCTGAGCCTGCTGTCCCGGGGCTTTAATCGGCATGACATCGGCAAGGCGCTGGATATTACCGCTAACACCGCGGCCGGCTATGTGAAATCCATTTATCGCAAGTTGCATGTGTCCGGACGGGCCGAGGCCATTCGCGAGGCGATTGGCTATGGTCTGGTGGGAACGGGCCACAACGACAATTGATGCTGGGTCGCGAGGGAGACAGATGACGGCAGCTGCTCCGTCACCAGCCCGCCGCCGCTCCGTGAGCATGGCTCCCTTGCCCATGCTCGCCTGCATTCTCGTTGCCGGCCTGGTGGTGATCGCCCTGAGTCTCGTGCTGGCTTTGCGCGGACCCTGGTTGGGTGTCACGGTAGCCCCTTCGGAGGAAGCGGGCGTGGTAGTCACTCGGGTGATGGAGGGGTCACCGGCGGAGGAGACGCTCGAGGTTGGCGACCGAATCATCGCCGTGGGGCATGCCCCCTTTCTTCTGTCCCTGAACGATTACGACCCCACGCTTGAGCCCCATACCCGTTACAGCTTTGCCGCTTACAATGATTATCTGGTTTTTCAGGGCCTCATTCATGAGGCCCTGTCCCAGGAGCGCGTCACCCTGAAGACGGATTCCACCCAGGTGGAAATTCAGCCCCGGGACTTACGTCCTCTCGGGTCCCTGCCTCTGGATTTCTGGCTATTCCACCTTTTCGGTCTGATGGCGCTCATGATCAGTGCGGCTGCCTGGGTCTTTCGCCAGGGAGAAAAGGCGCCCGCCTTTCTGGCCTTGTCCGGTGTGGGTTTTTTCATGGCGACCGGTGCCCATGCGGTTTGGGTTGGCCGGGAACTGGCCCTGTCCACGCCCCTGTTCGACACTCTGCTGCGGATCAATCATGTGGGGTTGGCTTTACTGCTGGCCGGCTTGATTTGCCTGCTGTCCAACTATCCCCGGCGGGTGCCTCGGGTGGGGCTGTTGCACGGAACCCTGGCAGGTCTTGTCCTGTATCAGCTGAATGAAAACCTGCAACTGCTGGATTTGCCTTGGCATACCTTCTATCTGCCTTTGATGGCTTTCTATGCTGTCGCGGTGTTGCTGGCGCTGCAGCAATGGCGCATGTCCCGTCATGATCCGGTGGACCGGGCCGCTCTGAAATGGATATTTCTGTCGGTGTTCCTGAGCATGGGCGTGGCAATGGTGATTTATTTTGTGCCCACCCTCATGGGGCAGGAGCCATTCTTCCCCCAGATATTCATTTCCGGTTTCGCGGTGACCCTGTACGTGGGCTTTGCCCTGGGGGTGGTGCGTTATCGACTCTTCGATCTGGACCAATGGTGGTTTTTGGCCTGGCTGTGGTTCCTGGGCGGCTTGCTGGTGGTGTTGATCGACCTGGCGCTGGTGGTGTTTCTTGGCCTGGGGCATGTGGAGGCGGTGGGCCTGGCCGTTCTATTAGTAGCCTGGGGCTATCTTCCCCTGCGGGGATGGATTTGGTCCATGCTGACTGGTCGGCCCCGGCGGGCAATTGAAGAGAAACTGCCCGGGCTGGCGGAATCGATTGTCCAGGCCCGGGGGCTGGAGGGGGCCGATCAGCGCTGGATTGAAACCCTCGAGTCCCTGTTCAACCCTCTCTCCGTGCAGACCCTTGAAGGGCCCGCCGAGGCGGTGGGCATTCGGCAATACGGTGCCGAGTTGATGGTGCCCAGCATCGGAGACGGCGCGGCCTACTGTCTGCATCACGCTGAAAATGGTAGCCGCCTGTTCAGTAGTCGGGATGGTCGTACTGTGGAGTCCCTGCTCACGGTGGCGCGGCGTTTGTTCCGGATCCGGGAAGCCGAGGAGGCAGGGGCCAAGAACGAACGCGCCCGCATCATTCGGGATCTGCATGACGATGTGGGGGGGCGAGTATTGGCCCTGATTCACTCCGCCACCACTGATCGGCAGGCGGAGTTGGCCCGCAAGGCCCTGGATGCCCTGCGGGATACCATCGTGGCCCTGGACGATAAGGGTAGTACCAGCTTGGATGATGTGCTGTTCGACTGGCATGAGGAGGCGGCCCAGCGGGCCGACGCGGCCGATGTGACCTTGCGGTGGGAAAATCACAGTGGCGATCTGGCCGAGGCGGCCCTGAGCCCCCGCTACCGAATCAATCTGCGGCGAGTACTGGACGAGGCCCTGACCAATGCCCTGCGCCATGCTCAACCCGAGTGGGTGCGGGTTCGTCTGGAGGCAGTGGAAGGTGGCCTGGAAGGCTCGGTGGTGAATAATGGTCTGCCCGAATCCCTGATTGAGAGCGGCGAGCTGCGCCCCGGTCGCGGTTTGTATCATATGCGCACCCGCATGGAGGAACTGGGTGGGCAATTACAGACATCCATCCGTCGGGAAGCCGGACAGGACTGGATGCTCGAGGTGCGTTTTTCCCTGCCACTCGCCGTCTAGACGAGGACGAGCCCCCTCTCTGGTGCACCCCATGTGGGGGGTGGCGGATTCACGGCAATGCACTAAGCTGAGAGTGTCGCTTGAGGGCTTGGATGCCCGGGGCGGCACGGCGAATGAGGTCCATGCTGTAACAGTGGAGGGGAGAGGGTAAGACTCCGTCAACTGGGTACTGAACGCGGGTCGCCTCTCGAAATCGGCACCATCGGTGTCGGGTCGCGTCAAATGGCGCGGGAAGCAACGCCCCGGCTCGGCCGGGGCGTTTTTTTTTTGGCGGGGTTGCATGGTGTCAGTACTCGGGCCAATGCTCGTTCAGTTTGGCCTGGGGTAGTCGGATTAAATCCTCGAAGTCGGCCCCTTCAAGCGGTCGACTGAAAAAGAACCCCTGTACCAGATGGCAATTTTGCTGGCGTAGCCAGCGTAGCTGTTCCGCAGTTTCCACTCCTTCCGCCACCACATGCAGGCCCAACTCGTCGGCCATGGTGATGGTGGCCCGGGCAATGGCCGCTTCTTCGTCGCTGCCGGCCACGTTGCGGACAAATTGCCGGTCCAGCTTGAGAATATCAATGGGGAGCTGACGCAGGTAACTCATTGAGCTGTAGCCGGTACCAAAGTCATCCAGCGCCAGCTGCAGGCCGAGGGATTTGAGCTCCCTCAGCAAGGGGATATGGTGCTCCGGATCATCCATCACCAGACTTTCGGTGATTTCCAATACCAGATTCTCCGCCGGCAGACCGCTGTCCCGCAGAATCTCCTGTACATCCTCCAGCAGATGGTTGCGGTCGAATTGCCCCACCGACAGGTTTACCGACATATAGAAGCGGGATTCGGTCACGCTGAGCCAGTGGTGTGCTTGCCGACAGGCTTCCGCCAGCACCCATTTGCCCAAGGGACCAATCAGTCCTGTGTCCTCGGCCAGGGGGATGAATTCACCCGGCGAAATGGGGCCGAGATCCGGATGGTTCCAGCGGGCCAGTGCCTCCACCCCCACCACCCGGCCTGTGCTGGCATCCACCTGAGGTTGGTAATTGAGATGCAATTCATTGCCATTAAGGGCCTTGCGCAGGGCCGATTCCATGGAAAGGCGTTGCATCGCCTGATGATGCATTTCGGCCTGGAAGTACTGATAGGTGTTGCCACCGCGCTGCTTGGCGCGAGCCATAGCCAGGTCCGAATGCTGTATCAGGGCTTCGGCCGAATGGGCATCATCCGGGAAGAAGGCCACGCCAATGGAGCAGTTGATCCGCAATTCATTGTCATCAACGGTTAGCGGCTGGTTGATGGCCTGGATCATCTGATCCAGGCGGTGAGACAGGCGATGCCGGGTGTCGGAGAGCGGCAGGCAGATCAGGAATTCATCGCTGCTCTGCCGGGCCAGTAAATCCTGGTCCGGCAGCAGACTTCTCAGTCGATGGGCGATTTCCTCCAGAATGGTATTACCGGCGGCATGGCCCAGGGAGTCATTTACAGCCTTGAAGCGGTCAATGTCCACAAACACCACGGCCAGGCGTTGGCCCCGCCGGTCTTGATCGCTGATGCGATGATTCAATTCTTCCCGGAACAGACTGCGATTGGCCAGCCCGGTGAGCGGGTCGTAGCGGGCCAGCCGATCCAGCCGGGATTCGGTCTCCTGCTTGGCAAAGATCTCATCGGCCAAGTCCTGGGCCATATTGGAGTATGAGAATCGCAGCTCCAGCAGGTCCGTGAGATTGCAACGGTTACACCAGACGGTGATCAGTAGAACGACCCCCACCGCCAGCATCATTACCAACAGGGGCAGACTGAATTCCCCCGCGCCAAACAGCAGCTGCAGCAGGTACGGCAGCGTGCTTATAGCGAAAAAACCCAGTACGAAACGAAAGTGGGAGGAAGCCGCAGCGGCTGCCAAGGCGTTGATCCCTACCAGTACCAGGGCCAGGCTGGCCTGGTAAGTAGGATCATCGGGGGTAAAGAAGATGAAACCGGCAAAACCCCAGGCGGTGGCTGCGAACAGTCCGGTTATGATGAATGTCCATTCCCAGGCCTCCAACTGGAGAGCCAGGCGGCTTTCCCCTCGCCAGTAAAACAAGAGTTGGGTGATGGCCCGACTGCCTTCCGCCAACAGGATCCAGATCAGAAACAGGTTAATTAGCCATTGGCTCGCCTTGTCGGCGAACAACAAGGCGGCCAGGCCCGCCACTACGAGCGCGGCCACATAGCTGGCGCGGTGGCTGTGGTAGAGGATTCGCAATCTTTCGGCGCGAACCTGTCGTTCTGTATCCGCAGTCATTCAGCAGCGCTCCAGCCGTTCATGTAAAGAAGGCCTGGGGAATGAGTGGCGCAAATTGGGCCGACGTCGACGCTTCCTGGCAGGAAGCGTCAAGCGGGGCAGGGAGGGACGACCATGGGTAACCCTCCTTATGTAAAGCCCGTGCCGCCTTCCATGAAATTAATTGGCTTACACGCGGCCATAAAAATCATCCATATCACTTGAGCACAAACTATCGCAAGGATGACCCAAGGCCAACCCCCTTGTGCTTGGGAGGTCCTGGAAGGGTGATGTACGGCGGCACGGCCATTCGGCATATGAGGTAGAATGCGCCGTTTTCAGGCATTCCGGCAGGAGAGCAACAGATGGCAGCCCGTGGGGAGACAAACCCATCCTGGAGAGAAGTGCTGGGCAACTGGATCGAGAGCCCCTGGCCTCGCAATTTCATCGTTGCCCTGATTCTCATCAATGCCGTCATCCTGGGTCTGCAGACCTCGCCCGAAGCCCGGGCCGTGGCCGGGGACTGGATGATCTGGATCAATCGCGTGATCGTGGCGGTCTTCGTGCTGGAGGTGGGCGGCAAACTATTGGCCTGGGGGCCGCGCTTCTTCCGTGATGGCTGGAATGTCTTTGATTTCCTGATTGTGGCTATTTCCCTGGTGCCGGATTCCGCTGGTCTGTCGGTATTGCGGGCCCTGCGTATCCTGCGTGTGCTGCGTCTGCTGTCCACCGTGAAGCATCTTCGGGTGGTCACCGAATCCCTGCTCAAGGCCATTCCCGGCATTGGCTGGATCGGCCTATTGCTGCTGATTGTTTTCTATGTGTTCGGTGTAATGGGCACGGAACTGTTTGCTGAGGACTTCCCGCGTCAGTTTGGTCATGTGGGCGCGAGTATGTACAGCCTGTTCCAGATCATGACCCTGGAGGGTTGGTCGGAAGATATTGCCCGTCCAGTGATGGAGGTCTATCCCTTTGCCTGGGTCTACTTCATTGTCTTCATCCTGATGTCCTCGTTCACGGTGCTGAATCTCTTCATCGGCATCATCGTCAATTCCATGCAGGAGTTGCACTGGACCGAAGAGGAGGCCAAGCAGGCGGAGCGGGATGAGAAGGCCCACCGGGAAAGAGAGCGCATGATGCATCTGATCGAGGAGCTCCACAGCAAGGTGGACCGATTGGAGCGAAGGCAGTAGCGGCACGCAAAAAACGGGGACAGCTTTCGCCGTCCCCGTTTGATTTATCCCTTATGGAGAAGGTTTATTCCTCCGGATAAAGGATCGCTTCCACCGTCTCCCGCCCCAGGGGGTGATAACCCGCACGGGCTTGTTCATAGATGGCTTCTGCTTTTTCACGCCCGGCATCGGTTTCCGCCAAGGCACTGTAGAGCGGACTCAGGAACTTCATCCGGCCCACCTCCATCAGGAATTCTTCCAGGCGGTCCATGGCCGGGCCGTAGTCATTGCGAATGGCAATCTCCAGCCAGGCGGCGGCAATCTCGTAATTGGCCGAGCCAGTCAGATCAAAGGCCTCGTCCAGAGCATCCAGCCGGGCCCGGGAGAGCTCCTCCGGTAGATTGTTGAGGAAATAGATCCACTGCAGAGCGTGCCAGTCAGCCTCCCGGATGTCGCTGATGCCGGCCTCGTCGGCCAGCCACTGTTCGCTCAAGGCATCCACCCGTTCAAAGGCTTCCGAGCGGGGCACCGGATAACCCTCCGGCATGCCGGGCTCATAAATCCACTCCCGGACGCGTTCCACCGACATCACATCTTCATTGCCTTCAATCAGGTTCTCCAGCAGATGCTCCTTGAACTGCTCGGTGGTAATGGCCTGGAAACCGAAACGGTCGAAATAGCCCCGCAGGAAATCATCCGTGGCTTCCCGGCCAAAGCGTTCCTCGATCTCGGTGATGAACAGCCGGCCCTTTTGGTAGGGGATCAGGCTGAATACCTCGTCGGCCGCGGCATCACTGAGATCAACGGCCAGAATCTGGCGCTCCTCGGGCAGGGAATCCAGGGCCGATTGCAGGCCCTGGTAGCCGATCACCGATTCCATGTCGGCCCGTTCCCGGCCATAGACGTCTTCCATGTTGCGGTATTCCATGTACACCGTGACGCCTTCGTTCAGCCACAGGTCCCGCCAGGCCGCATTGTTTACCAGGTTGCCGGCCCAGGAATGCACCAGTTCATGGGAGATCAATGAGGTGAGGCTTTCGTCACCGGCGATGATGGTGGGGGTGACGAAAGACACCCGCGGGTTTTCCATGCCGCCATAGGGGAAGCTGGGCGGTAGTACCAGCAGATCATAGCGGCCCCAGTCGTATTCCCCGAAACGGACCTCGGCCGCCTCCAGCATGTCCTGGGTCACGGCGAATTCCTCTACCGCGGCGTCCAGGTAGCGGGGCTCGGAATAGACCCCCACCTGGTCGCTGATGGCTTCGAAGTGGATATCCCCCACCGCCAGGGCGATCAGGTAGGGCGGCACCGCCTCCGGCATGTTGAACTGAAAGACCCCGTCCCGTTCGGCATGGGGGTCATTCTCGGCACTCATGAGGGCAAACAGCCCTTCCGGCGGGCGCAATTCGGCACTATAGGTGATGCGCACCTGGGGCATGTCCTGTAGCGGCACATAGCTGCGGGCATGGGTGGGCTGGCCCTGGCTGAACAGGAAGGGATGCTCGCCACCGGCGGTCTGGGCCGGATCCAGCCACTGCAATCCCGAGGCATCGGGGCTGGTGGTGTAATGGACTTTCACTTGTTCCGCGCCGGGGGGCATATTGATGTGCAGGGGAGCGCCCAGGTGCCGGTGGGCCTCGCCCATTTCAAAGTCGGTTTCCGTCCAGCCTTCGCCTTCGGGGACCTCCACCTTGTGAACATCCAGGGCCCGGGTATCCAGGGTCAGGGTCTCGGCGGTGGGCGTAATTCGGCGCACATCCAGTCGGGCCCAACCATCCAGCACCTCACGCTCGAAATCCACATCCAGGTCCATATGCACATGCTGGACCCGGAACTGGGTGGGGTCGGCATGGCTGTGGGGATCGGCCACCACGGTGGGGGCCTCCTGTTCCGGAGAGCAGGCAGTGAGCAACAGGCCCGCCAGGGCCAATCCGGGAATCATCTTGCGAAGCATCGGTCTCTCCCCCTCGATCGGGTCACCGTTGATGGATCAGCGTCCGGCCCGCTGAGGCCGGTGTCTTGTGAACGGTCAGTTTACATGCTCGGCCCGTCCGGGGCAGTGGTTCCAAGCGATGGAATCGGTACACTAAGGGCATTGCTCATTATGCGAGGCGCATCATGTCCAAATTAATCTATTCCCTCGGACTCTTGCTGGCTGCCCTCCTGCTGCTGGTGATTATCGCCTTGTTCATGCCGGCCCAGGTGACGGTGGAGCGGAGCTTGGCCATCCAGGCACCTCCCTCGCTGATTCACGATTACCTGATCGATCCCGAACATTTTCCGGACTGGTCCCCCTGGGCCCAGCGGGATCCGGCGATGGAGATTCATAGTGTGGGCGAGGATCGGGGCGAAGGCCTGATCCTGGAATGGCAGAGTGAACGGGAGCCCGATGGGCGCTATGAAGTACGCAATACCGAGGACGGTGCCTTTGTGGTTCACCATCTCAGTGTGGGGCCGCGCATGTCGGGGGAAGGGCGCTTTGAAATCGAACCGGAACGGACCCGGCAGCGGGTGACCTGGTCGGTGGACCTGGAAGCCGGTGCCAACCCTCTGGATCGGTATATGATCTATTTCCGCCAGGACGCCTTGGGGGAGTCCATGTTGAGTGGCCTTACCCACCTCAAGGTACGCACCGAGGCCGATCGCACGCCCTTCCCTGAGGAGCGGGATGACAGCCCGGAAAATGATTCGCCTTAGTCCCACAGCCGGGCCGGATCACGAGGGTGATCGGGGGACTATCAAAGCGATTCTTTTGGGTTACACTCCGGCTCGTTGCATCTACGGGATACTGCTTGAATGGACGAGGGACAGAACAACTTGGTGATGTGCCGGGAGCTGGGCCGGGATTACGGCGGACAGACCGCGGTTTCCTCGCTCAGCTTCTCTCTGGCACGCGGCGAGGTGCTGGGTTTTCTGGGCCCCAACGGGGCGGGCAAGAGCACCACCATGAACATGCTCAGCGGTTGCCTGGCCCCCAGCCGGGGCGAGGTGGAGATCTGCGGCATTGATCTGCTGGCGTCCCCCGCCCAGGCCAAGGCCCATATCGGTTACATGCCCGAGCATCCCCCCCTGTACCCGGAACTCACCGTGGACGAATACCTGCGTTTCGCTGCTCGTCTGCGAGGCCTGCCCCGGCGCCGCGTAAAAGCGGCGGTGGAGACTGCCCGTGAACGCTGCGGTCTGGCCGACGTCGGCCACCGGCCCATCGGCCAGCTCTCCCGCGGCTATCAGCAACGGGTGGGGATTGCCCAGGCCATCGTTCACGAGCCGGCGCTGGTGATCCTGGATGAACCCACCGTGGGGCTCGACCCCAATCAGGTGCGCGAGATTCGGGCCCTGATTCAGACCCTGGCGCGGGATCACGGGGTGATTCTTTCCACCCACATCCTGCCCGAAGTGGCAGCCGTCTGTAGCCGGGTCCAGATCATGGTGCGGGGGCAGCTGGTGTTTGAAAGCCCCATGGCCGAGCTGGGTGATGCAGGGGAGGGTGGTGGTCGCCTCAAGCTGCATCTCTCCGAACAGGCCGAGGCGGATCCGCTGGCCGGGTTGTCCGGTGTCAGCCGGGTGGAAACCCTGGGCCCGGGGCAGTTTCGTCTGCACCATGCCGGCAATAAGGAACTGGCTCCGGCCGTGGCCCAGCTGGCCGTGGACCGGGGCTGGTCCCTGTATCGCCTGGAACCCGAGACCCGGGACCTGGAACAGATCTTTGTCTCCCTCACCAGTGGCGAGGAGGCCGACGCCGCATGATGCTGGCCATTGCCGGACGTGAACTCCGCAGTCTTTTTCTCTCCCCCCTTGCCTGGACCGTGCTGGCGGTGACCGGTTTTATCCATGCCTGGGTGTTTCTGATTCAGGTGGATACCTGGGTGGATCAACTCCAGCCGGCCTTCGCCGGCCAGCCGGAAGCCCCCGGGGTGACCGACATGATCGCCGCCCCCCTGTTCGCCACCGCGGCCATGTTGCTGTTGCTGGTGGTGCCGCTGTTGACCATGCGTCTGATCAGCGAGGAACGCCGCAGTGGCACATTGCGCCTGCTGCAGTCCTCGCCGGTGGCCGTCTGGCAGGTGGTGATGGGCAAGTTCCTGGCCATCCTGGCCCTGCTCACCATCATGGTGGGCGTGGTGGCGCTCATGCCCCTGAGCCTGCAGATCGGCACCCAGCTGGATCTGGGCAAATGGTTGTCCGGTGCCCTGGGCCTGTGGTTGCTGGTGGGGGCTTTTGCCGCGGCCGGTTTGTATATGTCGTCCCTGACCCGCCAGCCGGTGATCGCCGCCATCACCACCTTCGGCCTGTTGTTATTGCTGTGGATGATTGACTGGGCCAGTCCCGGCGCGGAAGACGCCCCCTTGGTGGCCTATCTCTCCATCATCGGCCATTTCCAGAATCTCACCCGGGGCCAGGTGGCGCTGTCGGATGTGGCCTATTACCTCTTGTTCATGGGGCTATTTCTGGGCCTGGCCATGCACCGTCTGGATGCGGAACGTCTCAAGAGCTGACCATGAAAATCGATGCCCGAACACGTTGGTTTAATCGCGCCCAGAATGGGGTGACGGTGCTGTTGCTGCTGGCGGTGGTGATCGGCCTGGCGGTGCTCAGCGTGCGCTTCGATGTCACCGCCGACTGGACCGCCGGGGCCCGGGGCAGTCTCTCCGAATCCAGTCAAACCCTGGTGCGGGATATCGACGAACCCATCCGTTTTGTCGCCTTTATCGGCGATGAGCCGGCCCTGCGGGAGCGGGTGGATCGGATCGTGGATCGTTATCGCCAGGTGGAATCGGAGATCGAACTGGAATTCATTGATCCCGACCTGGAACCCCAGCGCAGCCGGGAGTTTGGTGTTACCCAGGCCGGCGAGATTTTCGTGCAGGTGGGCGATCAGCGGGAAGCCGTGGACCGCTTCACCGAGGCCGGCATCACCAACGCCCTGGCCCGTGCGGCCCGGGCCTCGGATCGCTTCGTGGTCTTCGCCCAGGGCCATGGTGAGCCGGACCCAATGGGCCAGGCCAACCATGATCTGGGCCAGCTGGGCCAGCAGCTGCAGGATCAGGGCCTGCAGATTCAGCGGGTCAATATCGCCCGGGACGGTATTCCGGACAACACCGCCGTGCTGGTGATTGCCGGCAGCCGGGGCGAATGGCTGCCCGGGGAGATGGACCGGGTCCGGCGGCATGTGGCCGATGGCGGGCATTTGCTCTGGCTGGTGGACCCCTACGGCAATCTCATGCCCGAGTTGGCCGATAAGCTGGGCCTGGGCCTGCCCGAGGCCACTGTCAAGGACGAGACCGGCCAGGCCCTGGGCATCGATGACCCGAGCATGGTGCTGATCTTCAATTACGGAGACGATTCGGTCACCGAGCCCATGGAGGCGGTCACCCTTTTCCCCCATGTCACCATGGTGGATGCTTCCGGCGTGGATGACTGGGACCGCCAGCCCATCCTCTCCACCAGCCGCGATGCCTGGCTGGTGGATCTGGACGGCCAGCGCCTGGGCAGTGGCCGCTTTGATCTGGGTATGCTGATGACCCGGAATCTGGAAGACGAGGACATGGAAAGGGAACAGCGGGTGGCCGTGGTGGGCAGCACCGCCTTTCTCAGCAATGCTTTCATCGGCAATGGGGCCAATCTGGAACTGGGCCAGCGCCTGTTCAACTGGGTCTCGGCGGATCCGGTCACCTTGTCGGTGCCGGTGCGCAGTGCCCCCGACCGTCAGCTGGATCTCAGCCGCAACGCCTATACCGCCATCGGGGTGCTGTTTTTGATGATCCTGCCGGGTCTTTTCCTGGCCGCCGGCCTGTGGGTCTGGTGGCGTCGTCGCCGCTGAGCGGGGTTGGATCATGGGAAGCCGAGCTCGACTCAATATTGCCCTGCTGGGCGGCTTGGCCGTCATCGCCGGGTTGTTCTATCTCTCCCTGTCCGAGCGGGGCGGCGGTGACCCCCTGCTGGAACAACCCCTTGCCTCCATCCAGACCCTGCGGGTGGAGGCCGAAGGCCTGACGCAATGGCAGGCGGTGCAGGTGGACGGCGAATGGCAGCTGATCAAACCCATCGCCGCTCCCCTGCACCCGGAACGCATGGGACGTCTGGTGAGCCTGCTGCGTCTGCCGGTGCATGGCCGCTATGCCCTGGAGGACGTGGACCCGGTCCGCTTTGGCCTGGATGCTCCTCACTTGGCCATCCACGTGGACGGTACCGAGATCACGGTGGGGGATGCCGAGCCGGTAAACCGCCGCCGCTATCTGGCCATGAATGAGGAAGTGTTGCTACTGGATGAGGTATTCTTTTTCCAGTTCGACCGCCAGGTGGAGTCCATCATCGACCGCCGTTTGCTGCGTTCCGAAGCGCCCATCGAGGCCATTGAATTCCCCCAGGGCCGCCTGGCCCGGGATGAGAGCGGGGCCTGGGCCCTTGAGGGCGACACCCGCCTGTCGGCCACGGACCTGAGTCAGCTATTGAGTAACTGGCGCCAGGCCGAGGCGGCCTCGGTGCTGGCCTGGACGGACACCGCCGAGGCGGACGAGGTCCCCAGCGTCACAGTCCATCTCGCCAATGGTGAGCTGGCCCATTTCCGGATCATTGAATCCGAGTCCGCCCTGGTACTGGCCAACCCGGAGACCGGGCTACGCTACCGTTTCCCCCTCGAGCAGAAAAACGCCCTGTTGCCGGATGCCTGAACTACCGGAAGTCGAAACCACCCGGCGGGGTGTGGCCCCCTTTCTCAGCGGTCGGACCATCGAGACCCTGGTGGTGCGTGAGCCACGCCTGCGCTGGCCGGTGGACCCGGCCTGGTCCGAGAATCTGGCCGGGCGCCGCATCCAGTCCGTGGACCGCCGGGCCAAATACCTTTTGATCGACGTGGATGGCGCCCACCTGATCTGGCATCTGGGCATGTCCGGTAGCCTGCGGGTGATCACCGATGGCCGGGCCCCGGACAAGCACGACCATATCGATCTGGTGGTGGATACCGGCCATTGCCTGCGCTTCAACGATCCCCGCCGTTTCGGCTTTCTGCTATTCACCCAGGCCCCGCTGGCCAAGCACCCCCGGCTCATGGGCCTGGGTCCGGAACCTCTGTCCGAGGCCTTCAATGGGGAGCTGCTTTATCGCCGTTCCCGGGGCCGTCGCACCTCGGTGAAGGGTTTTGTGATGGATTCGGCCACGGTGGTGGGGGTGGGCAATATCTACGCCTCCGAGGCCTTGTTTCTGGCCGGCATCCACCCCCGCCGTCCGGCCGGGCGTATCAGCCGCGCCCGCTATGCCGCCCTGGCCGATGCCATCAAGACCACCCTGGCCGCCGCCATCGAACAGGGCGGCACCACCCTGCGGGATTTCAGTGATTCCGATGGCCGGCCCGGCTATTTCAGCCAGTCCCTGTCGGTCTACGACCGGGCCGCGACGCCTTGCCCCCATTGCGCCAGCCTGATCCGCCGGGAGGTGATCGCCCAGCGGGCCACCTACTTCTGTCCCCGCTGTCAGCGCTAGTTCTTTCGGGGCATCACACCGTATGATCAACCGCGACGTTCACGGCTTGGGAGAGACAGCATGATGCTTGGCATCGACACCGGCGGCACCTTCACCGACTTCGTCCTGCTGGACGGCGATGAGGTCCGGGTGCACAAGTGTCTGTCCACCCCCGAGGCCCCGGAAAAGGCCATCCTGGAAGGGATTCGGGCCATGGGCCTGGATGGTCGCGGCCTGCGCCTGGCCCACGGCTCCACCGTGGCCACCAATGCGGTGCTGGAAGGCAAGGGCGCCCGCACCGCCTATGTGGGCAATGCCGGTTTCCAAGACCTGCTCTTGATCGGCCGCCAGAACCGCCGCCGTCTCTATGACCTGCAACCGCCCAGCGACCGGGGCCCCCTGCAGGACATGCCGCGCTTCTCGGTCCCGGCCCGCCTGGATGCCGAGGGCCGGGAGCTGACCCCGCTGGACCCGGCCGATGTGACGGCCTTGATCGAGGCCCTGGAGTCCGCCGGGGTGGAGTCGGTGGCCATCAATCTGCTGTTCTCCTTCCGCGACCCCGGCCATGAGCAGCGCCTGGCCGAGGCCCTCTCGGAGGCCTTTAACAAGGGGCCGGGCCCGGGCCTGTTTATTTCCCTGTCCTCCTCGGTCTTGCCTGAATACGGGGAATACGAACGGGGCATGGCCACCTGGCTGAATGCCTATGTGGGGCCCCGGGTCTCGGACTACATCGGGCGGCTCAAGCAGGCCCTGCCGGACAGCGACCTGAAAATCATGCAAAGCAGCGGCGGGCTGATGGACGCGGCCAATGCCGCCGATCGGGCGGTGCATCTGTTGCTCTCCGGCCCGGCTGGCGGGCTGCGCGGGCTGATGGCCATCGGCCGGCAGATCGAGTCCGAGCGCCTGCTGAGTTTCGACATGGGCGGCACGTCCAGTGACGTGGCCATGCTGGATGGGGAGATCCGCCTGAGCGACAACGGCCACATCAATGCCGGGGAATCCAGTCTGCCGGTGCCGGTGCCCATGGTGGATCTGCATACCATCGGCGCCGGGGGTGGTTCCATTGCCTACCTGGATGAAGGCGGGGTGTTGCGGGTGGGGCCGGCCTCGGCCGGGGCCGACCCGGGCCCGGCCTGCTACGGGCGCGGCGGGCGCCAGCCCACGGTCACCGATGCCAATCTCATCATGGGGCGGATCCCCGAGGGCGGCTTCGGCGGTGGCCTGAGCTTGGACCGGGCCGCCGCCGAGCAGGCCATACAGCCCCTGGCCGAGGCCATGGACTGCGATCTCAAAGCCGCCGCCCAGGGCGTGCTCACGGTGGTGGAAGAAGCCATGGCCGGGGCCCTGCGGGTGATCTCGGTGGAACGGGGCCGGGATCCCCGGGACTTCGTTCTGGCCGCCTTTGGCGGGGCCGGCGGCCTGCATGTCTGTGCCCTGGCCGAACGCCTGGGCATGGATGAAGCCCTGGTGCCCGTCCACGCCGGGGTCCTGTCGGCACTGGGCATGACCATGACCCCGCCGACCCGGGAGCTATCCCGCTCCCTGGCTCGGCCCCTGTCGGAACTGACGGGCCCCGATGTGGAGGCCGCTTTCGCCGATCTGGCCGAGCAAGCCCGGGCCGGTTTGGTCAGCGACGGGGTGGCCGCCGAGGCCATCCGTCTGGACTACCGGGTGGACCTGCGCTACCAGGGCCAGGCCCATGCCCTGAACCTGCCCTGGTCCGGTGGACTGCCCCGGGCCTCGGAGTTTCACCAGGCCCATCGCCAGGCCTATGGCCATGCCCTGGAGCGGCCGGTGGAACTGGTTACCCTGCGGGTGTCGGCGGCCGGGGAAGAGGCGATTCACCGTCTGTCATCATCGGCGTCCCCAAGCTCGGGCTCAGAGGAACTTGCTTTCAGCGGGGGGAGTCCTAATACAAGACTGTTGCATCGTGATGCCATTCCGCTGGATCAGCCCCTGGACGGGCCATTGCGGGTGGCGGATGCCGTCGGCACCACCTGGGTAGCGGCGGGCTGGTCGGTGAAACGAGACCGGCTGGGCAATCTGCGTCTGATTTGTCACGAATCCGTCGCCCAATCACGTTAGACTGTTTATGATCGGCGGGCCGTCGGGGTAACCCGGTGGCCGGTCACCATGTGTTGTATCTCCGGGAGCGATTTTTCCATCATGCCATTGAATCTTCTGACAGACGGTCTTCTGGGCCTGCCCGGCTGGGCTTATGTGCTGTATGCCGTTCTGGCCACCCACTTCACGGTGATGGCCGTGACGCTGTTCCTGCATCGGGATCAGACCCATCGAGGGGTGGACCTGCATCCGGCGGTTCGTCATGTCTTTCGATTCTGGCTCTGGATGACCACCGGTATGACCACCAAGGCCTGGGTGGCGGTTCACCGCAAGCACCATGCCCGCTGCGAAACCGAAGAAGACCCCCACAGTCCCCAGGTAATGGGGTTGCGCAAGGTCTTCTTCCAGGGCGCCGAGCTTTACCAGCAGGAAGCCGCCAAGCCGGAAACGCTGGAAAAGTATGGCCGGGGCACCGTGGACGACTGGCTGGAACGCAATGTCTATACCCGCTTACCCATTCTCGGCGTCAGCCTCCTGCTGGTGCTCAATGTGAGCTTGCTGGGCGTCCTGGGCCTGACCATCTGGGCCATTCAGATGATGACCATTCCCCTGCTGGCCGCCGGGGTGGTCAACGGCATCGGCCATTATTGGGGCTATCGCAACTTCGAGTGCCGGGATGCGGCCACCAACGTCACGCCCATCGGCCTGATCCTGGGCGGCGAAGAGCTGCACAACAATCACCACGCCTTTCCCAGTTCCGCCAAGTTCAGCTTGCGCCCCTGGGAGTTCGACATCGGCTGGGTCTGGCTCAAGACCTTAAGTGCAGTGGGCCTGGCCCGCGTTCGCCGGGTGGCCCCCAAGCCGCTGCTCAAGGAGGCCGAAAACGAACCACATTATCCGGACCTGGAAACCGTGCGTGCTGTGGTGACCAACCGTCTGCATGTCCTGCGCGCCTACAGCCGCAGTGTGACCATCCCCGCCATTCGCGAATCCCTGCGTGACCGGGGACATCGTATGATCCGCCGGGCCCGGCGCCTGCTGATTCGCGAGCCCGAGCTGCTGGACAGCAAGGATCGCGAGCGGCTGGACAACCTGTTGGAAGAGCACGGCACCCTGGAAACGATTTATCAGTACCGGGAGCAGCTCAAGTCCATCTGGGAGACCACGGCCCAGAATGAGCAAGTGCTGCAGCGCTTCAAGAATTGGTGCTGGGAAGCCGAGCAATCCGGCATTCGCCATCTCCAGGAATTCGCCCGCAGCCTCCAGCGCTATCGCATGCCCCAGGCGGCCTGAGCCTTACAGGCAGGCACAAGCAGCACCCAAAAAACGGGGCTCCACCGGGCCCCGTTTTTGTGCCCGATAGCCCGCTCTACCATTTCTGTGACGGAGTTCTCAGTATTGGCTCTCGCACTTGGATACGCTATACCAGCGTCAGTGTCTGATGCGCCTAGTGCCTGTTTTAGCAGAGAAATAGCGTTACTGTCTGCCCCGAGTGGCCCAGTTTGTTTGAAGATAAGGATCCCCAGTGAAATTCATTGCCCTCATCGCCTGCCTGATCCTGCTGGCCGCCTGCGGCAACGACCGTGCCCAGGAAGTGGCAGACGAAGCGCAAGCCGATCAGACCACGCCTTCCGAAGCCGATACCGCCGAAGCCAATACGGTGGTCAGCCTCAACGAACCGGTGAGCGAACCGGATGCATACGGTCCCTATGATGCTGCCTGGCGGGTCGCCGTGGATATCGACGCCCTGCGGGGCCTGTCGGCCGGTGAACAGCTGGAAGGCTTTATGACCCTGCCGGAACTGGGCCGGGTGAATCTGCGCATCCGCGATACCGAGGGCGATCCCCGCCGCGTGCTTCGGGGCGACGCCACTCTGGACGAAGGTGCCGGCGGCAGTTTCACCATCAGCCTCCGGAACAATCGCCTTGAAGGTCAGTTCCGCCTCGAGCGGCGCCGCTACGTGCTCCAGACCGAGTCCGACGGCAGCCACCGCCTGCTGCGGGTAGACGAATCCCGCCTGCCGGACCCCCATCCGCCCGGCGGGCCACTGACCCCAGAAGAACCCGACGAAGAAGAAGGGCCGGCCTAGCGGGGCGTTTGCGACCAGCACAAAAAAATCAATTTAGGGAGCAGAATTACCATGTTGAACGGGACCACTATTCGCAACCTGGCGCTGGGGACAGCCCTGGGTTTTGCTACCGCCGCCACTGCCCTTTCCGCCGGCGAGGAACGATTCATGCAGTCGCTGCCGGAAACGGCGGCAAGCGAAATGCCCAAGATGCTGGACCAGGACTGGTTTAAATCCCCCCGGCCGGTGGCGGTGAGTCCCGCCCAACTGCTGGGCGAGCAACATGAGCTGACTTTGCCCGAGGGCCTCAACCTGCGGGCCGTCACCGGCGAAATCGAGCACCGGGGGGAACGCAGCTTCACCTGGCGGGGCCGGCTCTACAGCGGCGCCCATGCCGTGGGTACCGCCACCTACACCGTCAATGACGGCCGGGTTACCGGCCGCCTGCGGGTGGAAGGCCAGCGATATAGTCTGCGCAGCGATGCCCAGGGCCGACAGTGGCTGGGCGAGCAGAGCGATGATTATCTACCGCCACCCCATCCGGAAGAGGGTGTTCCGGTACCGGAAAGCCGCGAGGACGCCCCGGCCCAAACAGCCCCCCAAGACACGGATGAGCCGGCGGTGATAGATGTCTTGCTGGTCTATACCGACCAGGCGATGGCCGATGTGGGTGATGAATTGCTGCTGCGGGATGTCATGCGCAGCGCGGCCGATGTCACCAACACCGGTTTTTTCAACAGCGAGAATGACGCCCGCATTCGGGTGGTGGGCCTGCATCCGGTGGACCTGGATGAACCCGCGGATGGCTCGCAAAACTTGGGTGAGATGGCGAGCGATGCCCAGATTACGGCCCTGAGGGAGCGTTACGCTGCCGACCTGGTGGCCCTGGTGGGCAACTATGCCAACTTTTGTGGCGTTGCCTGGGCACCCAGCACGACGGCGCAGTTCAATCCCGGCTCGGGCTATTCCATTACCAATTCCGAGCCGAATTTCAGCTGCCTGCAGAACGTGACCATGGCCCATGAAATCGGCCACAACCTTGGGCTGCATCATGATCCGGCCAACGGCCCGGCGCCGTCGGGTGCCATTCGGGAATACGCCTTCGGGCACTTCATCGATATGGAATTTCGCACCATCATGTCCTACTGGAATCAGTGCACTGACGAGAGCTCCTTGAACTGCCCCGAGGTGGATCATTTCTCCAATGCCGACATTATTCCGTCGGGGGAGAGTTCGCCCAGCGGCATTGCCGATGAGCGGGAAAACAGCCGGGTGGTGGATCTTACCGACCACTGGGTGGCCGATTATTTTGAGCCGGACTATCCTCTGGAAGCCGCCTTTGAAGTGGTGGGCGATGTGGTTTCCGAAGGCGATGCCATCTGGCGGGTCCGTGATGGCGACGACGGTGAACCCACCGCCTTCAGTGGCTCGCTGGCCGGGGGCGAATCCAGCCATGTGGAAATGCAGCTCATGGGGCCGGATATCTTCGGTTTCGAATGGAAGTTGCCGGCGGGTAACGATGACCGTCATCTGTGGGTAAAACAGGATGGTGAAGTGTTGTTCGATTCCCAGGGCCAAGCCGATGGTGAATGGCGGTCCGGGGATTTCGAACTGGAAGAGGCCGGTGAGCATACGGTGCGCTTTGTCTTTGAAGTGGACAGCGGCGCTCCCTTCCAGGATGTGGAAGTGGCCGTGCGTGACTTTACCGAAGGCCTGATCCTGGCTTCCGGCCAGCTTCACAATGCCCACGGCAATACGGTAGCGGATGTGGAAGTCAGTGGCCTGGATGCCGATGGCACGGTTATCAATACCCGCAGCAGTGATGCGGAGGGGCAATTCACCCTGGGCATGCCCGACAGCATGGAAGACGAGCAGGATGAGCTGCGCCTCCGCTTCGCCGGTAGCGGGGTGGAGGAAAAGGAAGTCGATTGGAATGACTGCCGGGATGATAGCGGCGGCTGCGAGCTGAGCCTCAACGGCCAGCCCCGACAAGTTGGCGGCCAGGTTACCGGACTGCTGGAGGGTGAGACGGTTACATTGGAGCTGGCCAATCTGGAGGCGGATTCTGACTCGCCCTCCCTGGAGGTCAACAGCGATGCCTCGGGAGTAGCCGAGTTCGCCTTCGAGGCCGATGCCCTGGTGGAATACGGCTTTGTTTCCGTGAGCGCCCGTGGTTATGACGCGGCGTCCACCACGGCGGTTGGCTCACCCCGGGAGGCCGATATCACCGATCTGGCGGCTGAATTGAACCCCACCTCACCGGTGATTGAGTCCGCAGCCGAAGTGGATGCCGGACGTGACAGCGTTGACCTGGAGATCACCCTGGACACCCGCGACCGGGCCGTGACCCTGGTGGTGGAATACGGCAGCGAAGCCGGGGAAGGCGAGAGCACCGACTTCGCTCAAGACACCACCGTGACCGTGGACGCCTCCGATGCCGGTGCTGAAACCGTCAGCGCCAGCCTCACCGGGCTGGATTGCGAGACCACCTATCAGTGGCGGGTGGAAGCGGTGAACGACCATGATCTAATCGATACCGCCGGCCCCGAGAGCAGCACCACTACGTCCTGTCCCGACGACAGCTCCAGTGGCATCGGCTGCAGCCTGACTCCCGGCGACAACAGTCGCCCCGATCCCATGCTCTGGGGCATGCTGTTGCTGGCCTTGATCTGGACGGCCCGTCGCCGTTGGATGCATAGGGGCTGATGCTAGAGGCAGTTCCGGTACATGAACCGGTGTATGAGGCGGCTATGGAGTACTTTCATCTCCAAAAATATCGCGGTTCATGCGGGAAAGTACCTGGTTGAATTCTGAAAAGGCCTCCTTCTCCATTTCGCTGACATCCGGATGCCAAATGTCGAAGATCAACACTACCCGGGTTTCATCACTCTCGTTCCAGGCTTCGTGTTCGTAGCTGTCATCGAAGATCATGCAGCGGCCCACTTCCCAGCCACGGGCCTCGCCACGCACACGCAGTTTCCCGCAGTTTTCTGGAACAATAAGCGGCAGATGAACAATAAGCCGACCATTGACGGAACCGTGATGGGGCGGGATTCGGGTATGCGGTTTTAGTACGGAGAACATGATCTCCGGAGCATGGCCGGGAATCTTGATCATTGGTGTCTGCTCTAGCGCTGCAATCGTTTCCGGGCAGCGCTCGGCCACTTCCTTTACCAGCTCGCCCCGCTTATAGAGATGGCAGCTGCCCCAGGCCAGCGATTGATTGACATCCTTCCAATGCTCGGCGGTGGGGGAGCTGGAATCGAAATTGATATAGGGCTTGATCAGGCTGTTGTCTTCAGAGAGGGCGAGAAACTCCTCGCGAATGACGTCGGTCTTCGCTTCAATGGCCTTGACCCACTGGGGTCGTTCCCGGTCCAGGAAGGGCTCATCCGGTAGTCCCGGAAAGAATAGTTGTGTCGGTTGTTGCCCAGGATGCGGCTGATCATCGGTCGCTTCGCCCGACAGGCAGGCTATGAGCCGCTCCATTCGCGACGGATCCGCGTCAGGGTATCTCCCACGAATGGTCCGTAAGCGGTCCTCCAGCGTACGGCGGACGATATCGACGACCTTCTGCTTCCCCCCCATGGCAGCCTCCTGGAGAGGCGGCGGCAATTGCTTGAGACCTTGACCACCTTGCAGCGCCAAGCTCCAGCAGCGCTGGTAGGCGACCGCGGCCTGATAGTCCTCACCCGCATTCTCCAGGGCGCTCGCCAGATGCAGCAGGATATGCGGGACATTGGGCCGTACCCGGTCTGCTTTTTCAAAACAGTCGATCGCTTCCCGGTATTGCTCCTGATCCAGCAGCAATACGCCCAGGTCGAAATGCAGAACAGCACGCTTGGGGTCTCGGGCAATTGCCTTGGTCAACATCTCCCGAGCCAGATCAGCCTGACCTTCCTGACGGGCCAGTCGTGAACGAAGCTGCAAGGCCTCAATGTTGTCGGGTGCTTGTGCCAAAATGGCATCCAGGATTTGCCTGGCCTGCCCGAGCTGGCCCTGCTTCATCTGGCTGGCTGCCTGTTGCAACGACAATCTCATTCCGCGTTCTCCATGGACATGTGGCCGGGACCGAATGATTGTCGCTTGTGAGTGGATGAGAGCTCAAGTGCTGCTGCGGCCTTTTGAGAGACGGACACGGCACAATTGGGAGTAATCTCTGTGGCGGCCTGTTAAAATGCCCGATCTTTCCCTTATTGGCCCCGAAACCGACTGCAAAAAAAGACCGACCATGAGCCGAGACTATTCCCCCAAGGAGATTGAAGCCCGCGTCCAGGCCCGTTGGGAGGCCGACAAGACCTTTGAGGTCACCGAAGACCCGCAGCGGGAGAAATTCTACTGTCTCTGCATGTTCCCCTATCCCAGCGGCCGCCTGCACATGGGCCATGTGCGCAACTACACCATCGGTGATGTGATCAGCCGTTCCCAGCGCATGCGCGGCAAGAACGTGCTCCAGCCCATGGGCTGGGACGCCTTCGGCCTGCCCGCCGAGAACGCCGCCATGGAACGGGGCGTGGCACCCGCCGCCTGGACCCGCCAGAACATCAGCGCCATGCGCGAGCAATTCAAATCCCTGGGCTTTGGCTTTGACTGGTCCCGTGAATTCGCCACCTGCGACCCGGACTACTACCGCTGGGAGCAGTGGTTCTTCACCCAGCTGCTGGAAAAGGACCTGGTCTACAAGAAAAACGCCGTGGTCAACTGGGACCCGGTGGACCAGACCGTGCTGGCCAATGAGCAGGTGGTGGACGGCAAGGGCTGGCGCTCCGGGGCCACCGTGGAGCGCCGCGAGATTCCCCAGTGGTTCATCCGCACCACCGCCTATGCCGAGGAACTGCTCAAGGAACTGGACGAAACCCTGGGCGATGGCTGGCCGGAAGCGGTGCGCACCATGCAGCGCAATTGGATCGGCCGTTCCGAAGGGGTGGAGCTGAGTTTCAAGGTCAAGGACAGCGCCGAGCAGCTGACTGTTTTCACCACCCGCCCCGACACCCTCATGGGCGCGACCTACATGGCCGTGGCCGCCGAGCATCCCCTGGCCCAGGCCGCCGCCAAGGACAATGGCGAGCTGGCCGCCTTCATCCAGGAGTGCGGCCAGGCCCAGGTCTCCGAAGCCGCCATGGAAACCATGGAAAAGCGGGGCATGGATCTGGGCGTGCGTGCCCTCCATCCCATCACCGGTGATGAGATCCCGGTGTTCGTGGCCAACTTCGTGCTCATGGGCTATGGCACCGGCGCCATCATGGCCGTGCCCGGCCATGACGAACGCGACCATGCCTTCGCCAAGAAATATGACTTGCCCATCCGCCAGGTGATCGCCCCCCTGGATGGTAGCGAGATTGATATCCAGGACGCCGCTTTCAGCGGCGCCGGCAAGGTGGTCAACTCCGGCGAGTACGACGGGCTCAGTTCCGATGAGGCCTTCGAGAAGATCGCCCAGCGCCTGGAAGGCGAGGGCATCGGCCAGCGCCGGGTCAATTACCGCCTGCGTGACTGGGGCGTCTCCCGCCAGCGCTACTGGGGTGCCCCCATTCCGGTCATCAACTGCCCGGACTGCGGCGCCGTGCCGGTCCCGGAAAAAGACCTGCCCGTGGTGCTGCCCGAGGACGTCACCTTCGACGGCAGCGGCTCGCCCATCAAACAGATGCCCGAGTTCTACCAGACCAGCTGCCCCCAGTGCGGCGGTCCGGCCGAGCGGGAAACCGACACCTTCGATACCTTCTTTGAGTCCTCCTGGTACTACGCCCGCTTCGCCTGCCCGGATGCCGACCGCATGCTGGACGATCGGGCCGACTACTGGCTGCCGGTGGATCAGTACATCGGCGGGGTGGAACATGCGGTGATGCATCTGCTCTACGCCCGCTTCTTCCACAAGGCCATGCGTGACATCGGCCTGGTGAGCAGCGACGAGCCCTTCCGCAATCTCCTCACCCAGGGCATGGTCGTAGCCGAGACCTATTACCGGGAAGGCGAGGGCGGCCGCAAGCAGTGGATCAACCCGGCCGATGTGGACGTGGAACGGGACGACAAGGGCCGGGTGGTCACAGCCCGACTCAAGGAAGACGGTCAGCCGGTGGAAATCGGTGGCGTGGAGAAGATGTCCAAATCCAAGAACAACGGCGTGGACCCCCAGGCCATGGTGGAAGAGTACGGTGCCGATACCGCCCGGCTGTTCTCCATGTTCGCCGCCCCGCCCGAGCAATCCCTGGAATGGTCCGATGCCGGGGTGGAAGGCGCGCAACGCTTCTTGAAACGTTTCTGGCGGGCCGTGCAGGAGCATGTGGCCCAAGGCCCGGCCCCCGCCCTTGATGTGGCCGCGCTCAACAACGATCAAAAAACCCTGCGCCGCCAGACCCACGAAATGCTGGCCAAGGCCGACCATGACATCGGTCACCGCTACACCTTCAACACCGCCATCGCCGCGGTGATGGAATTGATGAACGCCGTGGGCCGCTTCAAGGGCGACAGCGATCAGGGCCGGGCCGTGGTCCGGGAAGCCCTGGAATCCTCCGTGCTGGTGCTCTCGCCCATCGTCCCCCATATCACGCAAGCGCTGTGGGAAGCCCTGGGCCATGAGGGCGCCATCGTGGATGCCGCCTGGCCCCAGCATGACCCGGACGCACTCAAGAAAGACGAGCTGGAAATCGCCGTGCAGGTCAAAGGTAAACTGCGGGCTCGCATCCAGGTCCCGGCGGACGCCGACAAGCAAACCATCGAAGACATGGCCCTGGCCGATGAAAACGTCCAGCGCCATGTGGAAGGCAAGGAAATACGCAAGGTGATCGTGGTCCCCGGCAAGCTGGTCAACATCGTCGTCTAAGCCCCGGTTCTCGACCCGACCGTAGGAGCGGATTCATCCGCGAAAAAACCCAGGGAGCAGGCAAGGTGAAAAAAGTCGCGGTTAACATCCTGGTGCTGACACTGGCCGCCCTGGTCACCGCCTGCGGCTGGCAGCTCCGCGGCGCCCCGCAACTGCCGGACGTCATGTCGGTGATCTACATCGACAGCCGCGACCCCCACGGCGCCTTCGCCCGCGAGCTTCGCCGCCTCCTGGACAGCGGTGATTCCCGGGTCACCCGGAATCGAAACGAGGCCACCGCCATCGTGCGGGTGATCCGGGCCAGCTCCAGCCGGGAAGTGCTCTCCGTCAACCTGGCCGGCCGCCCGGAAGAAATCCGGGTGAGCTACCGGGTGGAATTCGAAGTCAATGATGCCGAAGGCCGCCCGGTGATCGAGCGCCAGCGTTTGATCCTGCACCGCGACATCAGCGCCGACCCCACCGACGCCCTAGGCACCCGCCAGGAGGCCACCCGCGTGGGCCAAGCCCTGGAAGAGGAAATCGTCCAGTCCGTGATCCTGCGCATCGAGGCCATGGCCGCCGAATACCAGCCACCGCCTGAAACCCGTACCTACAGCCAGGTCATCCACATCGACAGCCTTGACCCGGACAGCCCCCTGGCCGAGGCCCTGTACCGCCACTTCGACCGGGACGAGGCCATCGACACCAGCCGGGAACAGGACGAGGCCTCCGTAGTCCTGCGCCTGATCAGCAGCGACTACGGCAGCGAAGTCCTCACCCGGGACGAACAAGGCCGCCCCGAAACCCTGCAGGTCCATCACGAAGTGGAATTCGAAGTCCTCGACGCTGAAGGCGAAGTCCGCCTCGCCCGCGAACAGCTAGAGCTGGACCGCGAAGTCTTGCTAGACCCCACCGACCCCGAAGACGTGGACCGCCAAACCCACACCACCAGCGAGACCCTCCGCCAGGAAATCACCGAAACCCTCCGCCAACGCCTGGACAGCTTGCTGGACTGACACAGAGTCTCTAGCAACGGCCCGCCGCCCCGTAGGAGCGAATTCATTCGCGACTACCTCTACGGGCCATAGAGGCTTCAGTTGTTTGAACACGGAGATCACGGAGAACCACGTAGGCCACGGAGCAACCCACCACCGTAGGAGCGAATTCATTCGCGATTATTCTCTCTCTATAGGTTGAGAGGTGATCCCTTCCCAAAGCTGTGGGAGCGGCATTCCTGCCGCGACACCCCACTCTCTAAAGGCAGTGGGAGCGGCGTCCGCCGCGATTCCCACCAAACTCACTACCGATCCCAGCGTCCGCCACCCCACCGTAGGAGCGAATTCATTCGCGATTGCCTCTACGGGCCATAGAGGGTTCAGTGTTTTGAACACAGAGAACACAGAGAATCCACGGAGGCCACGGAGAAATGCAATCCGGGACTGAAAACTGTGGGAGCGGCATTCCTGCCGCGACACCCACTCTGCTAAAGGCAGTGGGAGCGGCGTCCGCCGCGATTTCCAGCGAGCTCGCTATTAATCGCGGCGGACGCCGCTCCCACAAAACGATATTATCTCCGTGACCTCCGTGTCCCCTCCGTGACCTCCGTGTTAAACCTTCCCCCCTCTACCGCCGCCGAAACCAACCCCCAACCCCAATCAAAACCAAAAACACCGGCACATTCACCCAATTCCCAATAACAGCAAACGGCGTCGCCCCACGACGATGCTGAAATTCCCCCACCAACGCATCCGTCTCAAACTGCGGCAACCGCTCACGCACCTCCCCCCGGTGCCCGATAATCGCCGAAACCCCCGTATTGGTCGACCGCAGCATCTCCCGGCCCATCTCCAGACTGCGCATGCGGGCAATCTCCAGATGCTGATGGGGCGCGATGGTATCCCCGAACCAGGCATCATTACTCACATTTACCAGCAGAGACGCCTCCGGCAGCGGCCGGCGAATCTCCCGGGGAAAGACATCCTCATAACAGATGGAAGCCGCAATGGGCCGCCCACCCAACTGCAAGGGCGTCTGATCCTTACCGCCCCGCTCAAAATCCGAATAGGGCAGACTCATCATCCGCATCCAGTTCCGAATGAAATCCGGCACCGGGAAAAACTCCCCGAAAGGCACCAACTGATTCTTGCGGTAAAAATGATGCTCATCGGCATCCAGCTTGAGAATGGTGTTATAGAAATGCCCCTCCACCTCTCGGGTGAGCATGCCCATGAACAACTCCGTGTCATGGGCCGCCGCCTCCTCGGCCAGGGGATCCAGCACCTGGAACCGCACCTGGTGATACAGCACCGGCAAGGCCGCCTCCGGCCAGATGATCACATCCGCCAGATCCCAGTGGGCCTCGGTCATCTCCCGGTACAGATCAATGGTGGGCTGGCGTTCCTCCGGATCCCACTTGCGATCCTGGGGAATACTCCCTTGCAGCAGCGCCGCCCGCTGGGGCTCGCCATCCGCCTCGGTCCATTCCACCTGGGCCAGGCCCGCCGCCGCCAGCCACAGGGCCAGAAAGGCCGCCGCCGGCGGCAGCCGCCGCCGATGATGCAGGGCCAGAAACTGCAGCAACAGCCCCGCACTCAGAGCCAGCACAAACCCCAGCCCGTAAATCCCGATCACCGGCGCCAGCCCGGCCAGGGGGCTGTCCACCTGGGAATAGCCCACCGACAACCAGGGAAAGCCCGTCAGGAACCAGCCCCGGAACCACTCGGCAAAGGCCCACAGGGCCGGCAGCAACAACAACTCCCGCCGCCAGCCGGCCTCCGGCGCCAGCCGCCCCGCAATGGCCGCCACCAGGGCCGGGTAGAGGGACAGAAAGCAGATCAGCGCCACCATCAGGCCAATGGCCAAAGGCAGGGGCACATTGCCAAAGACATGCAGGCTCACATACAGCCAGTAGGTCCCCGCCCCGAAACTGCCCAGGCCAAACAACCAGCCCAGCCAAAAGGCCCGCCGCGGCCCATGCCCGGACCACAGCCAGAACGCCCCCGCCAGGGCCACCACCGCCAACGGCCACAGCCCAAAGGGCGCAAAGGCCCCCACCAGCAAGACCCCCGACGCCACACTCAGCAAGGACTCATTTCGGGGCCGACGCACCCACTCCTGCAACTGACTCAAGACAACACTCCCGTCACCGCCAAAACCCCGATTATGGCACGCCCCCGACCCCCAATTAAGCACACCCCTCCCCCAAAGCATGGAAACCCCGCCAGATTTGAACTACGCTGAACCCAAAGCCAAGGACCAGGCGGACCCATGCCCCAGCCAAACCACAGCCTGAATTCCCAGCACACCCAAGCCGTCACCACGGTCCATTCCCTATGCGCGCATTCCATGCACCAGCCGCTGAATACCTGCGTCTATTTGAGCCGTTTAGGTGACATATGACGGGTGAGGCTGAATGATTGAAAGTGACGGGAACTGCAGTCAAGCGAATGCGCAGCCAATTACGTGGGCGATTAGTTAAAAGGACCGATAAGTCAGGTGGTTATGATGATAGGCAGGGAAATCCGGCCGACGCAATATACTGCAGGCAAGTTCATTCAATATCCTTGCCTGCGATCTAATCACTGTTAACTGTCTCTATCTATGAAAGTTGTAACCTGGAACTGTAATGGAGCACTCAGACGAAAGCTTGCAGAAGCAGATAGCTTGCGAGCTGATGTCTTGGTGGTTCAGGAGTGTGAAGACCCTGCGCTATCGACCCTCGCATATAGAGAGTGGGCCGGTTCTTACCTGTGGGTGGGCGAGTCAAAAAATCGTGGCATCGGCATTTTTCCGCGAAACGGTCATCGAGTCGAAAAGTTAACTTGGAGTGGCAGCTTTTCCGTCCCTGGGCTTTTCAGCAAAAGTGAGACACTGAGTTGGAGCACGGAAGATCTCAGGCTTTTTCTCCCTTTCACTATCAATAGAGATTTCACCGTGCTGGCCGTCTGGACGAAGGGGCGCAATGAAGAAGCATTTGGCTACATGGGGCAATTCTGGAAGTACCTTCAGATTCACCGTGACGATCTTAGCGGGCCAAAGACAGTCATTCTCGGCGATTTTAATAGCAATGTGCGCTGGGATAAGCCGGACCGCTGGTGGAATCACTCAGACGTAGTTGCTGAGCTCAGCGAGATGGGTTTCAAGAGCCAGTATCATCGAGTCTTCGAGGAAGAACAGGGCAATGAGACCAGCCCGACATTTTTCTTGCAGCGGAACCGCGAGAAGGCCTATCACATCGACTATGTTTTCACCTCGTCAGACTTTGCAGAAGAATGTAGTTTGCAGGTCGGTCAGCACGACGAGTGGATTTCAATAAGTGACCACGTACCGTTGACGCTGAGCATAAACAGTTAACAATCGGCTGCACAGCGACCGATTTTCCGCCGCTTCGCGGCTCCAAACCGGCGCGTGAGCCGGGCGTTAGACTTAGTGCCAAAGTTTCCAACAGCCAATACAAAGGGAGATATATGATGCCAAAAATCAACGTACAGCTTCGGCCTGCCTGGAGGAATTATTGGGCGGGATTCGTGATAGCCGCTCTTTTACTTCTTGCAGCTTTAGGCGGAACAGTCGCAGAAGCTGAAGGAGAAGCAGAGATCGGCGGCGGTATATTCTTAGCATTAGCGCTTGTTGTTCTCGGGTTCGTCGCTTTTAAACGGTACTCTTGGAAGTTCTCAATTGATGGAAACCGGGTTTCCAGACATTATGGGATAATTTCTAGAAACCAGCAAAGTGTCCGGATAAAAGACCTACGAAGTGTTGAGCTAGACCAGAGCTTATTCCAAAGGCTATTCGGGATAGGTAACCTGTCATTTTACTCAGCTGGATCGGCAACGGCTGAGGTTAAATTTCATGGGATTAAAGAGCCAGCAGAATGGCGTGACAAAATAGATAACGCAATGGATCAATTAAAAGATTCAAATGAATAGGTATCCAAGCAGATTCCCACACCAAAAGTCTAACAACCGGTTCAACGCGGACGCGGGCAAAGCCCGCGCCGGTTAACCGGGGCGTTAGATGCCACCCATGATGATGAGAATAGGTGAACTTGCTAAAAGTGCGGGAGTTTCGGTCGAGACGGTTCGTTACTATCAGCGGCGAGGGCTTTTGGATATTCCAGAGCGCCCATACGGAGAGAATCGGCACTACTCGCCCTCTCACCGTGATCGTCTGTATTTCATCAAGCGCGCTCAAGCGCTTGGGTTCACGCTATCGGAAATTGCCTCCCTGCTTGAACTTTCAGCATCCGATTGTGCGGGGGTCGAAAGCATAGCTAACCGGAAGTTGCTGCTGGTGCGCGAAAAATTAATTGATCTTGCCAAGATCGAAGCCGTCTTGGAGCAAGCCGTTGCTAGCTGCAAAGATCGCAAGCCTTATGAGGGGTGCCCTATCATAGAGAGTCTGATCGAAGAAAAGAGTTGATACCGTACGTAGGTACGGGATTTATACTGATCGTGTCTCAATTGTAAAGGTCGCTTGTAATGAAAGAATCTCTCCTAAGCTTCGGCGGTATTGGAAGCAGTGTGTCAGCTGTAGCCGCTGCGGCCCCTTGCTGCCTTCCGTTTCTTGCTTCCGTTGCGAGCACAGTCGGTTTATCTGCTTTACTACCCTACTCCGAGTACATTGCGTACATCGTGCAAATTTTTGGTTTGCTGGCAGTTGTCGGCGCGTTCCTGTCATTTCGGAAAAATGGTAAGTACGGGCCATTAGCCTTAACAGTAGTGTGCTTTGGTGCATTGGTGGTTGTTTACAACATTTTCCTACTGGGATGGCTGCTGTACTCTGCGCTGGTTGGGCTGATAGTTGCTGCCATTTGGAACACTTTGGAAACCAAGAGGTGTAATCAATGCGTAGCACAGGCATAGTTCTTCAATCGGAAATCACTTGCCCACACTGTGGTTATCAAAAAACAGAAACTATGCCAACTGACGCATGCCAATATTTCTATGACTGCGAATCCTGCAAACGGGTCCTAAAACCAAATGCCGGAGATTGCTGTGTTTTTTGTAGCTTTGGATCGATAAAATGCCCGCCAATACAGGAAGGTAAGTGTTGCGAGTAATGGCATCTAACAATTGCATGGAGTGGGACGCATTTTCCGCTACGCCCTTTGGGCTCCGCTACAACTGCGCCCCTCATGCAAGACGTTAGACGCCATCCATGATCATGAGAATAGGTGAACTTGCTAAAAGTGCAGGAGTTTCGGTCGAGACGGTTCGTTACTATCAGCGGCGGGGGCTTCTGGATATTCCGGAGCGCCCATACGGCGAGAACCGGCACTACTCGACGTCTCACCGTGATCGTCTGTATTTCATCAAGCGCGCTCAAGCGCTTGGGTTCACGCTGTCGGAAATTTCCTCCCTGCTTGAGCTTTCAGCATACGATTGCGCGGAGGTCGAGAGCGTAGCTAACCGGAAGTTGTTGCTGGTGCGTGAAAAATTGAATGATCTTGCCAAAATCGAAGCTGTCTTGGAGCAAGCCGTTGCCAGTTGCAAAGATCGCAAGCCTTATGAGGGATGCCCCATCATAGAGAGCCTGATCGAAGAAAAGAATTGACGCCGTACTTAGGTACGGGATTTACACTGACCGTGTCTTAATAGTCAAGGTCTCATGCCATGAAAGAATCCCTTCTAAGTTTTGGTGGTGTCGGAAGTAGTGTGTCAGCGGTAGCCGCTGCGGCTCCTTGCTGCCTTCCGTTTCTTGCTTCCGTTGCCAGCACAGTCGGTTTATCTGCTTTACTGCCTTACTCCGAGCACATTGCGTACATCGTGCAAATATTCGGCCTGCTGGCAGTTTTCGGCGCGTTTCTGTCATTTCGGAAACATGGCAAGTACGGGCCATTAGCCTTAACCGTAGTGTGCTTTGGTGCATTGGTGGTTGTTTACAACATTTCGCTACTGGGATGGCTACTGTACTCTGCGCTGGTTGGGCTGATGGTTGCTGCCATTTGGAACACTTTGGAAGCTAGGAGGTGTAATCAATGCGTAGCACAGGCATAGTGCTTCAATCGGAAATCACATGCCCCCACTGTGGTCATCAAAAAACAGAAACCATGCCAACTGACGCATGCCAATATTTCTATGACTGCGAGTCCTGCAAAAGGGTCCTAAAACCAAATGCGGGAGATTGTTGTGTTTTTTGTAGCTTTGGTACGATTAAATGCCCTCCAATACAGGAAGGCAAGTGTTGCGAGTAATGGCATCTAACAATTGCATGGAGTGGGACGCACTTTTCGCTACGCCCTTCGGGCTCCGCTACAACTGCGCCCCTCATGCAAGGCGTTATATCGTGTTCACCGAATGAGGATAAGTGGGGATGCTTTACTACCGATACAGACCGCCATCGGAGCTAAGCTTCAAGGAGTTGCTGTATAGCGAACTGTACTTCTCATCCGCTGCAGAGTGTAACGACCCATTCGATGGCGCCGCATTCTACAAATTCTCTGTAGATTACGATCGGTGGCGCAGGCTTTTCACGTGGGCGCTCGGGGACCTTTCAGCGCAGGAACCTTCAGTGGCTGACGCTCTTGCAAAACAGATGTGTTCCATCGGCGAGCTAACATTTGATGAAGCAGCCGAACTTGACTACCGCGAAATGCTTAGATCGTGCGCTGGCATCGACAATCCTATTTTTCAAATAGCAATGGCGGAGTGTATTTATCGGGCGTACGAGACTTACAAGCCAGAAGAACATTATTTCGTCTCATTCGCTAGAGTTCCGGATGAACCTCTTCTTTGGTCCCACTACGCGGGGCGTCACGAAGGATTCTGCTTAGTATTTCGGAGCATTCAGTCGTCGATTTGGCAGTACCAAGAGACCTTGAAGCGATCTATCGCCAGAAAAACGCCGAGAAGCTTCTCGCCGAACATGAGTCAGGGGCTTCCGAAACGTTTTCCGATCCGTGATATCACTTATGAAGAAGAGCCCAACTACTTAAATGCATTCTATCGGTTTGCGGAGTCCGTCGCCAATGTAGACTTTTCAGAGCAAGAGCGTCGCGATCTCGCTTCCGAGCAACAAAAACACTATTTCACCAAGAGTCGTTCGTGGGCGTATGAGTGCGAATCTCGTATCGCGCTACGCTCCCCAGCGTCGTGGCTTTTCGGAGAACGCGTCGAATATTCACGCCAAGAGAGGTTGTTCCGTTTTGAGCCGTCTCAATTAGTGGGCGTAATCCTGGGTGCGCGTGCGTCCGACGAAACAAGGACGCGAGTTCTGGAGATCGTAGCAGAACGAAGAGATGAATTGAGTGCGAGTCGAGACTACAAAAGGACAATTTTTGATTGCCTTGTGCAGCAGGCTGAACTATCTACGCGGGGCCGGCAAATAGTCGTTAAACCCACTCACATATTTGGTCTAGGTGATTGCCTCGAACCTGAAAATAATGGGTTTGAACAACGGTTGAGCGATTGGCAGAAAGGATGCGGATTGGAGTTCGACGGAACGAGGGGCGCGAGAAAGGTCTTTGCAGAAGATCTTGACTGATATAACTAAACGCTTGAGGTGACGCTCGCGAGCTTGCGCACCTCAGCTTGCTGTTAGCTTCAAATGTTGGAAATCCGATGACAGATCAAACGAAGGAAGAATTGCCTGAACTGAGCGATCAGGAGATCAAAGATTTCCTGGAATCTGCTCCGCTGTATGCGCGGAGGCGCTATGGGTTGCCTACGGTCAATCGAACAAGCTTACACATTCAGCAGATTGATGATCACTGTGATGTTTGTGGAGAACGCCGGCCATTTGGAGATATTCGGCCCAAGGGAGGGGGTTCCGGTATGGCAGTCCCTCGGCTTGATACTGGCAGGTCATATTTCGAGTTCACCTGCTTGACGTGTCGGCGTGCCTCTAGACGGTACTACGTCGTCCAATTCGTCACTGATGAACACGTAGATATTGAAAAGGCAGGCCAGTACCCCAGGCCTAGGCTTCCCAGGAATCGGCATGTTCAACGATTTATGGCGGATGACGCTGCGAATTATGAGAAGGCAATTGCATGCCTAGCTAATGCCTACGGAATCGGAGCGTTTGCGTACTATCGTCGATTGGTTGAGGACAATATAGGGAGATTGCTGGAATTGGTTCGGGAAGACGCAGCTGCGTCATCTTCCGGAACCGAAACCCTCGCAGCACTGGAACAGCTGGGTACGAATTGCCCAATGGCTGAGAAAATAAAGATCGCGAACGATGCCGTTCCAGCTCATCTAAAACCAGATGGATTGAATCCCCTTGGCCGCTTGTATGGGGCCTTGAGCGAGGGAATCCACAGCCTTTCGGAGGAGCAGTGCCTCAACCAGGCAAGGCTAATTGATCAGTGCTTGGCGTTCTTGCTGGCTGAGTTGGCTGATCGCAAAAAGCACCGAGAAGAGTTTAAGCGATCCGTCGGTGGTTTATGAAGCTAACAATCGGCTGCACGGCGACCGATTTTTCGCCGCCTTCGCGGCTTCAAACCGGCGCGTGAGCCGGGCGTTAGGCAAAAAAGGTTGGGAGAGATCTTTTGCTACAAATATCGTCTGGAAAACTCTTCCAAAGAGACGTGGGGTATGAAAATCACCTCCGGGGGGTCATTTACACCAATCTAAAATTTTTCAGAGATGCAAAGATCGAAACTAGCGCAGGGTCTCTTCTTCCAACATCTAATTTACGAAAATCCCTTGCTTTGGTGTATGAGTTTACTGAGCTTGTCGAGTCTCAGGGAAATGGTCCGGGGATTTTGGTATCACATGGTATCGATCCATATCTATCCGATTTCTCCGTTGTATTGTCTTTTGCTCTCAATTGCATCGCAACGCCCGATCATGAGCTTACAAATAGATTAATAGGCGGGCAGAGTGGCCCGTCTACCCCTTATCCGCCAAATTTGTTAGTAAAAAGGGTCTTTGATAAGGAAATAGCTTGCAAGCAAGCTGAAGAGGCATATTTGATCGATTTTACAAACCAGCTTATTGGCTTAGAAAGGAAAACATTCTTAAGCGTAATGCGAGCAATTAGAACGTACGTAACCGGCATGCATAGGGTTGCTGATGACCTGGAGCTTGCATATACATTAATGGTTGCAGCTGTTGAATCTCTTGCCCAAGACTTTGATCGGCATGAAGCTACTTGGGGAGACGTGGACGCAAAGAGGCGAACGCGCGTAGATCGAGCTTTATCCCAAGCAAGTGACGAAACTGCCGAAGGTGTGCGGAATGCAATTTTAGCGACAGAGCAGACTTCGCTGGCGCGCAGGTTTCGTGAATTTATATTGAATCATCTTGCTCCATCTTTCTTCAGGGAAGAAGCAATAGACGCGGAGAGACCTGTTGCGAAAAAAGATCTGGAAAGGGCGTTAAAGCAGGCCTACCGTGCTCGTTCCCAATACATACACACACTTCAAGAGCTTCCTAGGATTCTTACTGATGGAGCATCGTTCTCTGAGACCTGTAGAGTTGATAGAAAGACATGGCTTACTCTGCAAGGCCTTTCCCGGGTAGCTAGACATGCGATCATGGAATTCATATATCGGCAGCCCACAACAGACAAGCAAATTTACGATTACAGTTTGGAGAGGGCTGGTATAGTGCAAGCCCCGTTGGCGCCCCAATACTGGGTTGGCAACACTAAGGGACTGAATAGAAATTCAGGGCCTATGAAGCTTGAAGGCTTTTTGTCTCAACTGGGCTCCCATCTTCTGAATGAATCAAATTCTACAATTACGGATCTTACACCTGTCCTCGAGGAATCAGAAAAATTGGTTCCCAGTATAAAAGAGGCAGAGCGCAGGCCTTTTGTCGCTCTATATGTTTTGTTCAATGGGCTTCTCCCAGAAGATAAAAGAATGTCAGGATTTAAAGAATTCAAAGACAGGTATCAGGCTGAGTTATCCGCTCCCAGTCCCGAAGCCCTCTTCGTTCATCTTCTATATTCATCGGTTCCAGAATGGAACTTGGACGCTCATGAGAACTCGGTGAACCGTTACTTTGAGAGTAGAGAAAACAAGTGTGGATTTCGGGCCCCTAGGGTTCTGGAGGCAGGTATTTGCTTAGAGCTGGCTGAGCGTTATCGCGCAAAAGGAAATATTGGAAAAGCCAGAGAGCTTGTTGAAATGGCAATAGAAAACTACCCAGAGCACAATGGGCTTCGTGATTCGGAAAACGTCCTAGTATCAGGTGACGAAAAGATAGCGTGGAGTGATGTTCTGCTGCCAAATAGCGACGAACTCGAGGGCGATGCCTAACAAGGCCGTCAACGCGGACGCATTCTCCGCTCGCTCTGCTCGCTACAAATGCGCCGGTTACGGCTGGCGATGCGCCGCTAGACTATCTCCCTGCCCTGAGCGGTGATTACTTCAAGTATGAATCGGATGCACTCGGCCGCAGTTTCCATATCTATGTAAGGCTTCCCGAATCCTACGGCGAAGGGGATGGTGAGTATCCGGTGGTATATGTGCTGGACGGGGACTCGCTTTTCCCGATCCTGGCGGCCAATCAGCTCTTTCTGGAATACGATGAAGACCTGCCCGAGGTGATTGTGCTGGGCATTGCCTACGGCAGCTTTGACCCATCTGTGAACAAGCGGGGTTACGATTTCTCCGCCCCTGCGGGCGATGCTGAGGAGGGGCAGGGCGGTGCGCCGGCCTTTCATGAATTTCTCGAGTCTGAGCTGATGCCTGAGGTGGAAGGGCGTTATCGGGATGATTCCTCGCGTTCCATCCTCTTCGGCCAAAGTCGGGGCGGGTACATGGTGCTTTATTCGGCTTTTACGGCGCTGGACCTGTTCTGGGGCCGGATTGCCAGTAATCCCTCCTTTGATCCGGGGCGTGAGCGGTTTTTCTCCGAGCCGGCGGCCGCGGCCAGGGACGACCTGGGTCTGGTAGTGACAAGCGGCTCCCGAGATTTCCCTCGACTTCGGGAGGCAGCGCTGGATTGGTTCAAGGCTTGGGAAGGGGCTGAGAAGGCACCCTGGGATATTCATCCGGTCACCATCGATGGCGGCACCCATGCGGCGGATAGCCCCAATAGCTACCGGGAAGGCATGCTCTGGCTCTTTGGACGGGAGTAGGCCTTGGTGGGCGGCTGCCGAATGGCGGTTTTGGTGAGCCCTTTTCTGACATGAAAATTTCCAATTCCCGACTAGACTAGGGATTGCCTGTTGGTTTCGGCTGATGTCGGAAAGGAGGGGATGTTATGAGAACGGTGTTTGGTGTTTTCTGCTGTGTCTTTTTGCTGGCCACCAGTGCCATGGCGGACGAGGACCGCTATCGGGGCGATGGCCACATGATGATGACCCCGGATGAGCTGGAGTGGGGGCCGGTGGGCTCCATGGGGGAAGGGGCGGAGATCGCCTTTATCGAGGGCGATTTGAGTGCGGAGGAGCCCTTTACCTTCCGCCTGCGGCTGGCCGATGGCTATCGCATCCTTCCCCATATCCACCCCGCCTATGAGCGTGTGACGGTCCTGTCGGGGACCCTGCACTTCGCTCACGGGGAAGAGTTCGACAAGGACGCCACCCGCAAGCTGCTCCCGGGCGGTGTGGCCATCATGCCGCCGGGGGACCCCATGTTCGGCTATGCCGAGGGGGAAACCGTCATCCAGCTGCATGGCACCGGCCCCTGGGGCATCGAATATATCGATCCGGACGACGATCCGCGTAACTGAAAGCCCATCCATTGCCCGTGGTCGTATCTCTGGGCCAGTGCTTAGCGGCCTGGCCCGGAGGCGCGGCCAGGGGCCTTTCCTTATCGCCGTACAGCCGTATTGGAACCGTCGACCGTCATCGGGGGTCTGACGAGGTCAGCGACCAAAGGTGATTGTCATGCATCGTTTCAAACCGATTGTTTCCGCCATACCCGCCATGGTGATGCTGGTTTTGAGCGGTTTTGCTGCCAACGAACTCCAGGCCGGTTCGGAAAGTCCTCTGGATCACCGGGATGACTACCAGATGGACTCCATCTCCGGTGGCGACTTTCGGGATTACATCTCCACCCACATCCAGGAAAACGACTCCTGGGCCCATTCCATGCGCGCCTTCGGCAGCTTTCATAACCACATGCATGAGCTGATGACCAAGATGGCCCGGCATGGGGCCGAGGAGCGGGGCGATGCCGAACACGTCCCAGCCTTCAGCCACCGCATTTCAGGTGGCCAATGGGGGCAATATCGCCAAGCCCTGGAGGAAGCGGAAGACGACTCGGCCTGGTACGAGCTGGTTCGGATCACCGAGATCATGCATGACCGGGTCCATCACGCTATGGCCCGATCCCTGATCCGGGATCGTGATGCCCGGGGGCGCGAGGTGGATCTACACGACTACCTGCGCGGGGAGGCCCTGGATCATGGTGAGGGCATTCCGGCGGAAGACGCCCGGCGCCTTTCCAACGCATCGCTGGATGAGTTTCGCGAGATGGCTTGGCGCTACGATGCTGATGCTCGCTATCTGCACGAGTCCATCCAGAGCATGATCGTCTTCGCCCACCTGCTCGACGATCTCCTCAACCAGTGGCTGGTCTATGGCGACAGCCTGCCCGCGGAAGGCTGCCGGCCCGAGGCCGGCGTCAAGGGCCAGCGGGCGGCGGGCTGGCAGGACTATCTTTCGACCATTGATGACTGCCCGGACGCCGAGTGGCGGGAATTCGTCAAAGTCGCCGGCCTCATGCGCGACCGCATTCACCACATGATGTACAAGATGAGGGTTTACAGTCAGTAAGCCCCTGTAAGCCTCTAATCGCTGCTGAGCAGCCCGATCTCCATTAGAAAGGCCCGGTAGGCCTCACGGGTCTGCGACTGGCTCATGATGTTGTTGTGGTGGGCGTCTTCCACCAGGACCAGGCGGCGCGGCTCCGAGGGGCTGGCCTCATAGAGCTTCTCCATCAGCACCGGTGCGGTCTGGCGATCATCTTCCCCGGACAGGAGCAGGAGCGGGCCGTCGTAGTCGGCCAGGTGATCCCGGTTGTCGAAGCCCCGTAAGGCCTCGTCCACTTCCAGACGGATGAAGGGCCGGGCAAACCAGGGCAGGCGGGCATGTTCCACAAAATCATCCACATTGGTGGCCGTGGCTTCCAGCACCAGGGCATCGATATCGGCCTCGGCACTGAGGCTGGCGGCCTCAAAGCCGCCCAGTGATAGGCCGTGCAGGATCAACGGCCCGTCCACCTGGGCCCGAACGTACTCATACACCGCCTTGGCATCCTCGAAGGCGGTATCAATGCCTGCTGAGCCGGCATTGCGACCCTGACCCCGGCGATCAAAGTAATAGACGTTCAGGCCCATGGCGGAGAAGTTACTCACCACGCGACTCATGCCCCGGTCCACGGACTGCATATTGCCCCCGTAGTAGAGCACCGTGACCTGCGCTGGATCCCCAATGGCCGACAGGCCATAGACCGAGCTGCCATCCGAGCGCTCGAAGTGGTGGTCTTGCAGCAAGTAGTCTTCCGGCAGCGTCTGCCCCAGCCCAAAGCTGGGCATCATCCGCTGTTCATCCACGGTGATGGTGGTGCAGCCGCCAAGGGCCAATAGAATCAAACCCACGGCCACCAGGCCGCGCTGAGTGCGCTTACCCACAGAATTTCCCCCTCAATTTAACTGGATTGCCTGATGTCCAGGCCAGAGTACAGGGTTTCTTACCAGCTGCCGTGATTTTAGGTAATTAGACCATGAGCGATTTTAATGCTCAAACTAGCCTTTCATTATGATAGCTCGGTGCCAGAATGTATAACTGGAAACCCGACTCAGCATCCACTACGCTAAATTCACAGCCAAGGATAAGCCGGAATCATGTCCTAGCTAAGCTACAGTCTGGAATCCCAGTACACCCAGGCCGCATTTTGGCCATTTCCCTACGTGTGCATTCATGGTAGATCAGCGGCGCCCGCTTGAGTGGCTTAGAGGAAATATGAAAGGTGAGTGTGAATGATTGAACGAATTTGGGGCTTCACTCACTCGAGTTAGAGGCTTGTATGTTTGATTTAAAATGCCCATAAATTGAAGTGGGTATAGAAGGAGCCTTATACCGAAAGCAAGTCACTTGGGGCTCAGAGAGTGATTATCTGGTCACTACTTAGGTACCATTAGATATTCGTTGTGAGGGGGATTCATGGTAAGAATCGTTCCGTGGATTTCGGCGATTGTCCTGGCATTTATAGCGGGTTATGGGATCTCAGGATACCTCGGATCAAAACCAATGACGTTATATGTCTCGGTTCCGGGAGAGTACTCGGTATATGCGCCTGGCGGCAATACGATTCATGCGTTTACCGTTCTGGGTCAAATAGAAAATAAGATCGATTGTCGATATTTTGATACCAGAGAGAAGTACGATGCGGTGGTTACCTATGATGTATTGCTTGGGAAGAAGAACGTTACGCCTAACTGTTACGCAAGCTTTCAGTCTCGGTGAATCTGAACCAGAGCGCAGGTGCCCCAACCCCCGAGGGAAACAATTTTGCCAAGGAGGCTAGCATGGCATTTTATCTTCGCAAGTCCGTACGTTTCGGTCTATTTCGGTTCAATCTATCGAAATCCGGCGTGGGCATCTCGGCTGTCGTCAAGGGGTTCCGTGTCGGTAGTGGTCCTAGAGGAAACTATGTTCATATGGGGCGCGGCGGGCTGTATTATCGAGCCGCCTTGCCGCCTGAAAAAGGTAGTACAGGCCCAAAGCGTCAGAGCAGCAACGTTCCACGTAGGCCTGTCGAGGCGGCTGAGGAGAGTGATCTCCAAGAGATCTCAAGTGCAGAAGCCTCAGAAGTGGTTGACTCGACGTCCGCTGAGTTAGTTGAGGAGATGAATAGGAAGCGTAAGATGATCCGGCTGTGGCCTCTAGCCGTCGCGGTAGCTTTGGTGGGAGCTTATTTCGTTTACTCTGCCGATCTCCCCGATATTGCCTGGGTCCCTTATGTGGTCGTCGCGGGATTGCTGATCGTAGCGGCAGCATATGTGGACAGGCTAAGGAAGACGACGGTTATTCTTTATGATTTGGAGGAAGATGCGGAGAGTCCTTATAAGGACCTGCATAGTGCGTTTGAGCGTCTATCCGGATGTGCCGTAGTATGGCATATTTCTGCCAAAGGTGGTGTCAGTGATCAAAAGCGCAATGCCGGTGCGGCCTTTGCTGTTGAGCGAATACAGACTAATCTCCAATGTAAGGATCCACCTTACGTAAAAACGAATGTGCCAGTAATGGCTATTCCAGTTGGCAAAACGACGCTGTACTTTTTCCCAGATAAAGTGTTGCTGTTTCAGAGCGGAGGTGTCGGCGCGGTCAGTTACTCTGAGCTCAATGTATCTATAGAATCGACTACGTTCGTAGAGGATGGTGCGCTACCGAAGGATGCTAAAGTCGTAGATTACACATGGCAATACGTGAACAAGAAAGGTGGTCCAGACAAGCGGTTTAACAATAATCGTCAGCTGCCAATAGCGCTGTACGAAGATTTGGCTTTCTCTAGCGTTACTGGACTCAACGAGCGTATTCAGCTCTCTCGCACTGGGTTTGGTGAGCCTTTTAAATCTGCATTAGAGAGACTCTCGCATGTTTCTGGGTGAAGTGGGTTGGGTCACTGGAAGCGTCATTTATTAGACAACCCATTGTGCTTCAAGTAGCGCTCCAAACCTGAAATGTCGGAATTGATGAGTGAATCTTCGTGGGGATCGAATGGTTTGTCCATGAATTCGACAATGAGAGTCATTCCGCCGAGTACATAGATTACCAGGAGGCTGGAAATCAGGCCTGTTAGGCCGGGGATCGCCACTATAACCATTATGGTGTAAATGACCGTTAGTCGCGTTAGTAGTCGGGTATAGACCCGAGGGGTTCGTGTTTGGACCCGGTGAACCAGAAATTGGGCGCACTGGTGCATGGAGTTGAAAATCGGCGCTGGGATGCTCTTGCCCTCTTTCTTTCTCAACTCGTCATTTGCTTCATCGAGACCAGTCTTTTCTCCACCTGAGGCGATTATTCGGTAGATGGTGTCGAGCCAGGAAAGGACATTTCTTTCGTCGTTAACATGAGGTCGGGCCGCCTCGACGCTTCCTGTCAATAATTCCATTTGTTGGTCGAATCCATAGATTCGGGTGTGGACCGTGGCAAGGCGAGTTGACAGTAGAATACCGATGGCGAAGCCAATCACGGTAATCATGGTATCGATACCGTGAATTCGGGGCCATAGTCCCAAACCTTCCAGGTATAGAAGAGCAGCCTTTAGCGCAATCCCGCCGGCAAAGAAGGGCGAGAGCCGGGCAAGTACCTCAAGATGCTCGTTCTTTGCCTTCTTCACGTGTTTTAGCAGGCTGCTGCTTCGGACTAGCCGGAGCAGTCGCAGGCTGCGAATCCAGGCGCTGTCTATGGTTACGGTTGGGACGAAAAGGGATAGCAGTCCGGGAACCACGGCGACGAGGTCAATCGCACCTTGCCAGGTAAAGAGATACGCCCGTGGTGCAGGCCGCGTAAAAACTCGCAGAAGAATCTCGATGGTGAAGAAAACCACCAAGCCGAAGTGGAATATACGGAGGGCGCCCATGTGCTCGGTCGCTGCCTCGGGGTATTGAGCGACAATGGCCAGCTCGATAACGGAGCTCAGGATCAGTGCTACGACTAGCCAGTAGACAATCCATTGAGCTTTGCTGCGGGGCTCAAATAAGGCGCCATCAAGCCATTGGCGGACTGACCGTTTCGATTGGGAGGAGGCTGGAGTGTTGCTCATGGTCCAAGAGTTCCTTTTCTTGTGGCGGCATTCCAGTCCAGTGGCGGCCTAAATTCTATTGGTCTGATCCGGGGAGCAGTGCATTATTCAGCCGTAAATCACTGTGAATGAGCATAGCAAAGATTTTGCAGAGGGCACTCGGTCTGGAAAATAATGAAGTTTGTGGGATTTATGCCTCAATATATTGGTCTAGCCTGTGCGAGGCTGACGTTTCGTTGCCAGCACGGCGCTAGGCTTTTGTTAGTCAGAATGGAATAGGGAAGGACCAGTGGCACGCAATATAGAAATCAAGGCTCGGGCTCGGGATTTTGAGTCGCAGGAGAGCGTGGCGGCTCGGTTGGCGGATGGGCCGGGTGTTTTGATTGAGCAGGAGGATACCTTCTTTCATGTGGCTCTGGGGCGGCTGAAGCTTCGCGAGTTTGGGGATGGCTCGGGGGAGTTGATTCAGTATGAGCGGCCGGATTCCCTTGAGCCTGCGGAATCAAGCTATGTGCGCTCGCCGGTGGGTGAGCCGGATTCTTTGAAGGCGGCGTTGGCGGCCTCGCTCGGAGTGCGGGCGGTGGTTAAGAAGCGCCGGACGCTGTTTCTTGCCGGGCAAACCCGGATTCATTTGGATGAGGTGGCCGGGCTTGGGCGGTTTATTGAGCTTGAGGTGGTGCTTCGGGCGGAGCAATCCGAAGGGGAAGGGCGCCAGATTGCGGATCGGATGATGGCCTCGCTTGGTATTGAACCGTCGGATCTCATTGCCGGGGCGTATGTGGACTTGCTGGAGGCGGAAGGGGGGAGTGATGGGGTTAAGTCGAGTGGTTAGTGATTGGGATTGAGCTGGGTGGTCAGGTTTTCGGGGCGGCTGTTGAGGTAAAGTGGGGTCTCACGCTTATTTTGAGGTCGGCCTTATGAAAATCCTCGTCTTTCTCGGCACAGTGCGGGACAGCAGCCCGCCGAATCCACCGCGCTTGGGGGCCCGGGTTGCTGAGGCCTGTATGGCGGTGCTGGGTGAGCATGCGGATCTTGAGTTGGAGCTTGTGGATCCGCTGGATTATTCCCTGGAGGGGGTGTTCAAGCCCCACTTTGCCTATCACCAGCGCAAGGTACCGGAGGACTTGGAGGCGCTGGCGGGGAAGATTGAGCAGGCGGATGGTTATGTGATGGTGAGCCCGGAGTATAACCACAGCATGAGTCCCGCTCTGGCGAATCTGCTGAATCACTTTGGCAGTTCATTGTTCTCCTATAAGCCCAGTGCGATTGTGAGCTATTCGGCGGGCCAATGGGGTGGCCTGCGGGCGGCGGTGGCCATGCGGACCTTTTTGTCGGAGCTGGGCTGTTTGCCGGTCTCGGCCATGATTCACGTGCCCAAGGCCCAGGATATCTTTGCCGAAGACGGCGGGTTCCAGGAAGGGGTCGATGGGGATGAGTGGGCCCAATACTTCAATCGCACTTTCTTGCAACTGATCTGGTGGGCCAAGGCGGCCTGCTCCCATCGCGAGGCGGTGGACCCGCATGGGATGATCAAAAGCTTTAAGAACGACCCCTCCCAGCGGAATGCGCCTTAATGCCTGTTGATCTCGAAGCGCTTTATCCGAAGCTGATCCATCTGATGCTGGATCCGGTGTTTGTGGTGGATCGGGATGATCGGATTGTCTTTGTGAGTGATGCCTGTGAGTCGCTGCTCGGTTATCGGGCTGAGGAGATGATTGGCACCTTGATTACGGGCTATATGCACCCGGAGGACATGGCGGAGACGCGGGCCTCCATTGATCGGGTCATGTCGGGGCAGCCCCATCTGGATTTCCGTAATCGCTATGTCCGCAAGGATGGCGGGGTGGTGCATATTCTGTGGTCGGCCCGCTGGATCGAGGAGGAGGGCGTGCGGGTGGGTGTGGCGCGGGATATGACGGCCCTGAGTGAGGCCGAGGAGGAATTGCGCCGCCTGGCCCATCATGATCCGCTGACGGGGCTGACCAATCGCTTGCTGTTCACGGATCGGTTGGATACTGGCCTACGGGCCGCGCATCGCAATGGGGACGGACTGGCCCTGTTGTTTCTGGATGTGAATGATTTCAAGCACATCAATGATACCCACGGCCATGCGATGGGGGACCGGATTCTCTGCGTGATTGCGCGTCGGCTGGAGCGCTGTATTCGGGAGACGGATACGGTGGCTCGGATGGGCGGTGATGAGTTCACGGTGTTGTTAACGGAGATCGACTCGGAAAGGGCGGTTGCCGAGAAGTTGGACCAGATTGTTGCCGTCATGGCCGAGCCCCTGGGTTCGGACTTCGCCGGGGTCTCAATGCCGAGCTGCAGCATTGGCGTGGCCTGTTACCCGGCTGACGGGGCCGATGCCGATACCCTGTTAAGCCGTGCGGATGATGAGATGTATCGCATGAAAAGGCGTCTTTCGGCCGGCGGGTTACTGCCTTGAAGTCTACGAAATCGGCGGCCGCGCCGATCCTGAAACCAAGCTACGCCATACCGCCTAAGAATTCCCATTGGGACGTTGAGGGGCCAGCAGCCACACTGAGTCGACTACCTAACGGCAGATTCTTCTAATTGGCGCATTAGACTGTTGTTTTGGAGTACATATAAGGTTTCCTGCTCCCGCTCCCAGTCTTTTGCATTCATTATCACGAAGGCTTCTCCCGAAGATCGTGTCACTTTCAGCGGGGTGTGGCTGTCAATTACCCGCTCTACAAAGGCATTCAGGTTATCTCTGAATTGGTCTTCACTGACTGTGTCCATGGGGCCCCCTCAAATCTATGGTATCTCCCTAAAACTAGAGGCTCAGTCATAGCGAATCAATAGGATTCGCTATGACTGATGGATGGGGCAGTTTCTTTCTTGGGGCCTTCGTTCTGCTCCGTATTCTTCTTCTACTCGTTTTCATCGTCCGTCTTCTCGGCCACTGGCTTGGGGGTTTGGACTTCCAGTAGGTGGATGCGGCGGCTGTCGGCGCGGAGGATGCGGAAGCGGAAGCCTTCCATGGTGACGGTCTCGCCCCGGTGGGGGAGGTGGCCGAAGGCGTGGGTGACCAGGCCGCCGATGGTGTCGAATTCCTCGTCGCTGAAGTCGGCGTCCAGGGCCTCGTTGAAAGCGGCCACGGGCATCAGGGCGCGGATGGTGAAACGGGTGGGGGAGTGGCGGGTGAGATCGCCTTCCTCGTCTTCGGTGTCGGTTTCATCATCGATGTCGCCGACGATCTGTTCCAGCACGTCTTCAATGGTTACCAGCCCCGAGACACCGCCGTATTCGTCCACCACGATGGCCATGTGGTTGCGGCTGTTGCGAAAGTCCGAGAGTAGGACGTTGAGGCGTTTGCTTTCCGGGATGAAGCTGGCCGGGCGGATGTATTCACGCACGTTGAAGCCGCCCACCTGGCGTTCGGCGAAGTAGCGCAAAAGGTCCTTGGCCAGGACGATGCCGGTGACTTCATCCCGGCTTTCGCCCACCACCGGAAAACGGCTGTGGCCGGATTCGATGGCCATTTTCAGGGCATCGTCCAGGCTGTCGTCGCGGCTTAGGACCACCATCTGCCCGCGCGGGATCATGATGTCGCGGACCTGCATTTCCGAGACCTGCAGCACGCCTTCCAGCATGGCCTGGGCGTCGGCATCAAACAGTTCCCGGCGCTGGGCGTCGCGGAGCACGTCCACCAGTTCCACCCGGTCACGGGGCTCGCCGGACATGGCTTGCCCGATCTTTTCCAGCAGGCCCTTGAAGCCGTTGCTGTTGTCACTGTCCTGTTGTCGATCTTCCTTCATGGTCTCGGGGTTCGCGTGTTGGAAAACAGAGGGGCGGAGCCGGGGGCCGGCCGCCAGGTCTCAGGTCTCGTCCTGATAGGGGTCGGGGAAGCCCAGTTGATCCAGAATGCGTTTTTCCAGGGCTTCCATGTGCTCGGCTTGATCCCTTACTTCATGATCATAGCCCAGCAGGTGTAATACGCCATGGACCAGCATATGGGCCCAGTGGGCTTGTTCAAGCTTGTCTTGTTCGGACGCCTCCCGGGCCACCACTTCGGCGCAGATGACCAGATCCCCCAGGTGCCGCCAGGGCAGGCCGGGCAGCTCGTCGCCGGGGAAGGAGAGCACATTGGTGGGCCGGTCCCGGTCCCGCCATTGGCGGTTCAGGGACTGGCTTTCTTCCGGGGAGACAATGCGCAGGGCCAATTCCAGGGCCTGGCCGGAGAGTACCGCCGAGGGCCGGCCCGGGTCGGCATCGGCCCAGGCCAGGGCGGTTTCGGCCCAGTGCTGGAAGTCGGGCGCCTCGGGCAGACCCGGGGCATCGATCTCCACCGCCAGGTCCAGGTTCAGGCCACTAGGGGGAGGTTCGTCGTCCATGGGCTCGGGGGCGTCGGGATGGCTCATTGGTCCGTGTGACGTTCGTAGGCGGTGACGATCTTCTGCACCAGGGGATGGCGGACCACGTCCTTGGCGGTGAAGAAGGTAAAGCTCACGTCTTCCACATCCTTGAGCACTTCCACGGCGTGGCGCAGGCCCGATGTCTGATTGCGGGGGAGATCGATCTGGGTCACATCCCCGGTGACCACGGCCCGGGAGCCGAAGCCGATGCGGGTGAGGAACATCTTCATCTGTTCCACGGAGGTGTTCTGGGCCTCGTCCAGGATGATGAAGGATTCGTTCAGGGTGCGCCCGCGCATGAAGGCCAGGGGCGCGACTTCAATCACCTGGCGTTCGATCAGGCGGTTGACCCGCTCGAAACCCAGCATTTCATAGAGGGCGTCGTACATGGGCCGCAGATAGGGGTCGACCTTCTGGGCCATGTCCCCGGGTAGAAAGCCCAGGCGCTCGCCGGCTTCCACCGCCGGGCGGACCAGGATCAAGCGCCGGACCTGATCGGTATCCAGGGCCTCCACGGCGCTGGCCACGGCCAGATAGGTCTTGCCGGTGCCGGCCGGGCCGATGCCGAAGCTCAGATCCGAGCGCTGCATGTCGTAGAGATAGCGCTTCTGGGCCGGGCCGCGGCCGGTGATCTTGCCGCGACGGGTCTGGACGGCCACGTCCTGGCCGGGGTGCTCGCGCTCGTCCACCAGGGCTTCCAGGCCGGAGTCCTGCAGGCGCAGGTGGACCGCCTCCGGGCTCAGCTGATGCTCCTCGGTGCTGTCATACAGGGCTCGGAGCAACTGGCCGGCGGCATCCACCGGGCCCTCGTCGCCGATGACCCGGAAGTGATTGCCACGGTTATTGATCTCCACCCCCAGGCGGCGTTCCACCTGGCGCAGATGCTCATCAAACTGACCGCAGAGATTGGCAAGGCGGCGGTTGTCCACCGGTTCGAGACTGATGTCGAGGGAGCGCGGTTGGGCGTTCAATTCCAGACGGAGACCTCTCGGGAAATGGGTTCAGTGTCCACTATTGGGCTTAGCCCCTATTATATCAATCCCCGGCGCCCGAATCTTCCAACCATTTCCGAATGGCGGTCACCGAGCCCAGCATCCGCCCGCAATAGCGTTCCAGGAAATCCGCCTCGCTGATGCGCCCGGCCAGCAGATCCGGGGCGGCGGCCAGGGCCGCGGCGCCGTCGAAATCCACGTAGGCCAGACGGGTGGTGAGCTCCTCGGGCGGGCGGCCAAAGGCCCGGCCCGGCAAGAGCGCCACGCCGCTTTCGGCCAGCAGGCGCTTGCAGAGGGTTTCGCTGTCGTGAATGCCGCGCTCGGCCAGGCGGGCGCGCAGGGGCGAGAAATCCGGAAACAGGTAAAAGCCCCCGGCGGGCGGGGTCACCGACAGCCCGGTCTCGGACAGGGCCCGCCAGAGATGCCGGCCTACCAGGCTGAGCATATAGCGGCACTCGCGCAGGTATTGCTCGATCTCCGGGCCGCCCTGAAAGGCGCGGATGGCGGCGAACTGGATGGGCGAGCTGGTGGAGGTGAAGGTCTCGCTGGCCACCACCGCCATGGCGTCCTGCAGCCAGCGCAGGCTGCGGGGGAAGCAGAAGGTGCCCAGCCGCCAGCCCCCGGCGCCGCACCACTTGGAGAGCCCGGAGCTGATGATGGTGCCCTCCGGGTAGTAGCGGGCGATGGAGACATGCTCGCCCTGGTGATGCAGCTCGCCATAGATCTCGTCCGAGAGCAGCACCACCCGGTACTTGCGGGCCACCTCGGCCAGTTCCTTCAATTCCTCCAGAGTGTAGGTGTCCCCGGTGGGATTGGAGGGGTAGTTGAGGATGATGATGCGCGGCCGTGTGGGGTCATTGCGACAGACCCGGTCCAGCTCCTCCGGCATCAGGCGCCAGTCGTTCTCCGCCCGGGTGGGCACCCAGCGGATCTGGCGGCCGATGATATGGGCCTGGGGGGCGTAGCTGACCCAGCTGGGGGTGGGGATAACCAAGTCCCCGTAATAGGTGAGCTGGACGATGAACATCAGCTCCTTGGAGCCGGGCCCGATCAGGATGCGGTCGGCGTCGGCATCAATCCCCTCGGCCCGGCGGTGATAGTCCGCCACGGTTTCGCGCAGTTCCTTGAGCCCTTTGACGGGCAGGTAATCCTTTTCATGGGCATGGTCGCGCAGGGCCTGAGTGACCACCTGGGGCACCGGAAAGGGGGATTGGCCCAGGCCCAGGCGGTAGACCTCTCTCCCGGCGGCGGCCAGTTCCCGGCTGGCTTCATTGATGGCCAGGGTGGCCGATTGGCTCAGACCGCGGACATTGAGATTGAGGTTGATCTCCAGGGATTCGGGATTGATATCGTCATGCGCTGCATTCGACATGCCGTCTCCTGCGTGAGGGGGGAAAGATGACGAACTCCATAGGGAGATTTATAGCAGATATGCCAACCCCCGTGGGCCGCGTGTCGGACACCGCACAGAATGCACTTGCACGGCGGTACATGGTCTATATGATGGAATTTGTATTCCCTCACTCCCATTACTATTCGAGGTAGAACGATGAAAAAGCGACTTGCCTTGCTGGCTATTCTCGCATTGGCCTTCACCAGCCCCTTGATGGCCGAGGAACAGTCGGCACAGCCGCACGGGGAAGCCGACCGTACCGTGGAAATCGAGGGTTTCTCCCTGCCGGCCGAGGTGGAGATCGGGGAAAAGACCCTGGGCCTGAACGGCACCGGCATTCGTCGCGCCTTCTTCCGCGATTACTACCTGGGGGCGCTGTATCTGCCCGAGCCCATGAGCAGCACGGCGGAGATCATCAGCCGCCATGGCCCCTCCCGGATTTCCCTGAACTTTATCCGGGATGTGTCCTTGAGCCGCATGCAGTCGGCCCTGGAAGACGGTTTTGAAGACAACACCCCGGCGTCGGAGCGGGAAGCCCTGGCCGAGGAAATCGAGACCTTCAAGGATTTTTTCGAGCCGCCGCAAGAGGGTGATCGGATCGACATCGATTACGATCCCGAGCGGGGCACGATTGTCTCCATCAACGGTGAAGAGAAAGGCGTGGTGGAAGGCGCCGAGTTCAATCTGGCCGTGTTGCGGATTTTCCTGGGTGAAAACCCCGCCGATACCGATTTGCGCGACGGCATGCTGGGCATGGACTAAGACTGCCCGGCACAGCGTGATTGAAAGCCTTAAGGGGCAGCTTGCGGGCTGCCCCTTTTTTCATGCCCGCCCGCGTCACAGCCCGGCCAACTCACTCAGGAATTGATCCAGGCCCTGGATGTAGCGCTGGCGGCTGTCCAGAAAGCCCGTGTTGTGCCCGCCCTGCAGTGTGAGGAAATCCTTGGGCTGATTGGCAGTTTCATAGACGGCCCGGCCCTGTTCATAGGGGATGATCTCGTCATCCTCGCTGTGCACCATCAGCAGCGGCGCCTGGATGTCTTGCACATAGGCCTCGTTGTCGTAATCCATGCGGGCCAGCCAGCGGGCGGGGAAGAAGGGGTAGACGGCCTGGGCCATCTCCGGCACTGAGCGGAAGGCGGATTCCAGAATCACCGCCCCTGGCTGGTGTTCCCGGGCCAGCTCCGAAGCCACTGCTGAGCCCAGGGAACGGCCGAAAAGCACGATGTCTTCGGCCGGGATCTGCCGATCCTCGCGCAGGTGGGTCCAAGCGGCCCTCGCGTCCTGGCGCAGCCCGCCTTCCGAGGGGCTGCCCTCGCTTTGCCCGTAGCCCCGGTAATCGATGATCAGCACCGACAGGCCCAGTTCCCGGAAGATGGCGATGGATTCCAGGCGGTGGGAGATGTTGCCGGCGTTTCCGTGGAAAAAGATCAGGCTGGCCCGAGCCTCGGAGGCCGGAATCCACCAGCCGTGCAGCTCGACCCCGTCCCCGGTGCTGAGGTGCACATCCTCGTATTCCCAGCCCCGCTCAGCCGGGTCGGCCTGCAGGTCTCGCGTGGGCATATTGGGCTGATAGAGCAGATGGTTCTGGAAAACCCACAACAGGGCCAGCACCGCCAGATAGGCCACCGCAAAGATCATTAGCCAGCGCAGCATGGTGTGCTTCTCCGTATCGCCTTGGCTTTCCCTGGATCAGGATGAATTCCGGGGTCGGAACATGGTCTAGACTAGGGTAAACCCTGATCTCATGCCACGCCGGGTGTGCCATGCGAATCCTGATCCAGTGCCTGTTGTTGTTCAGCTTGCTCGGCCTCAGTCTCGATGCCGACGCCAGCCTGCGTTGCAACGGGAAACTGGTCAAGACGGGGGATCGCATGTTCGAGGTACGCGAGCATTGCGGCGAGCCGGATGTGGTGGTGCCCCTGCATAGCGCCTATACCGTCCGCCACGGACATGTGCCCACCCGGGAGGAGTGGCAGTACAACTTCGGGCCCCACCGTCTGATGCGGTTTCTGCGCTTTCAGGACGGGCGGCTGGTGCAGATTCGCACCGGCAAGCACGGCTTTCGCAGTTCCCCCGGCAGTTGCTCACCCAACAATCTGGAAACCGGCATGACCCAGCTGGAGCTGGCCGCCCGTTGTGGCGAGCCTCGTTCCAAGGAACTGCGGGTTACCTCAAAACGTTACCGGGTAGATGGTCTGGGAAGGGTCTATCAGGCCGGACAGGCCGCGGAAGACTGGATCTATGATTTCGGTTCCAATCGCTTCGTGCGCATTGTCACCCTGATCAACGGCCAGGTGGTCAACATCGAGCGCAGCAGTAGCCGCGGCAGCTAGGGATTGCTAGGCCCCGGCGGCCAGGCGTCGGCGTCGCCAGTTCCAGACCGCGCCCAGCAGGATCAGGGCGATGCCCAGGGCCAGGGCTGGCAGTCGCAGCGGCTCGGGTAGCAGGGAGACCGAGCCCACCGCCAGAAAGCCAACCAGTAGATAGCCCGGTGCCCAGACGCAGATGGAGAGTATATTGGCGATCATGAAGCGCCGGGGGGACATGCGGACCATGCCGGCCACTGCCGGCATCAGGGAACGCAGGGGCTTGGTGAAGCGGGCAATGAAGATGCTGCGGCTGCCGTAGCGGCGAAAGAACAGCCGGCCCCGACTGATTAGATCCGGGCGACGGGAAAAGGGCCACAGGCGGGTGAGTCGTTCCCGGTAACGCCGGCCCAGCCAGAAATTCAGCGAGGCCCCCAGAAAGGCCCCGGACAGGGCGGCCACGGTCACCGGTAGGACGTGCAGGGCATCCACGGCAATCAGGCCCCCGGCCAGTACCAGCAACACCACGGCGGGAATGAACCAGCCGATGAGTAGCAGGGATTCGAGGAAAATCAGCAAAAATATCAGCAGGGAGGCCATCAGGTAATGGGTGCGCATCCATTGCCCCAGTTCGGCCACCAGCAGTTCATTCATGTTTCAACCCCACTCCAATATGCTGCGCCCCAAGCGTGACTTGAGGCGACCGGGCATTGTAATCTGTCTGACGCAATTCCGCAGCAATCACGCAGTAATCACAAAACTGCTTGGGAGAGAGATATGAAGCTTCATTACAGCTATTGGCTGATACCGGTCGCCGCCTTGATGTTGGCGGCCTGTGAAACCGACGAGGTTCCGGAGCCGGAAACCGACGAGCCCGGCATGGTGGATCAGGCCGAGGAGCAGCCGAATCCCCAGGATGAATGGTGGGATCGCCTGCAGGCTCTGTGTGGCAATGCCTATGCCGGGGAAATGGTCCAGTATGACGAAGAGGCCGATGAGGGTTGGCTGGATGTGGATGTGATCATGCATGTGCGTGAGTGCAGCGAAAGCGAGATCCGCATCCCCCTGCATGTGGGTGATAATCGCTCCCGGACCTGGATCCTGACCCGCAGCGATGACAGCATCACCCTCAAGCACGATCATCGTTATCCGGATGGCAGTGCCGAGGCCCTGCACATGTATGGCGGTACCACCGATGACTTCGGCAGTGCCTATCGCCAGGAGTTTCCGGTGGGTGAGTTCTCTCAGGATCTCTTCCATGAAGAAGGTATTCCGGACAGTGCCGAAAATACCTGGTACATGGAAGTTCATCCCGGCGAGCGCTTCACCTATGGCCTGAGCCGCTTCAACCGGGAGTTCCAGGGTGATTTCGACCTGAGCGATCCGGTGGAGGAACCGCCCGCCCCGTGGGTGGTGACGCCGGAAGAATAAGCGGCCGAGCAACGGCCTGAATGGTATCGCCGCCCGCCGGTACTCGGCGGGCGGCGATCTCTGGGGAAAGTGCGTCCATGTATAAGTCCTGCCGCCTGATCTTTCCGGTGCTTCTCTTGCTGTTTGGCTCTCTGGCCTGTGCTGGTCAGGACAACGGCAGCAATGGCGAATCCGGGGAGCGTGACAGCGGTCTGGAACGCCAGCTGCTGAGGGTGGGCGGTCAGACCATTGAAGTGGAAATTGCCGACAACCCCCGCAGTCGTCAACTGGGTCTGATGTTTCGGGATTATCTGCCCGCCGATGAAGGCATGCTATTCGTCTACCCCCGGCCCGCCGATCTCAGCTTCTGGATGAAGAATACCCGGATTCCGCTGGATATCGCCTACATCGATGAGGTGGGTGTGATCATCAACATTCAGGCCATGGAACCCATGACCACCCGCAGCTATCCGGCCCCCGGCGCCGTTCCCTATGCTCTGGAAATGAATCAGGGCTGGTTCGACGCCCATGACATCACCGCGGGCGATCTCGTTCAGGAACTGCCCCCGCTCTCCACCGCCCGTTAGACCGGGTTTTCTGCAGGCACAAATTTTCAAGGTATAAAAAAACCCGCCCAGGCAGTACCTGGACGGGCCTTTAGCCAATGTGAAAGCCGACTTACTTGAGCTTGGCTTCCTTGTACATCACGTGCTTGCGGACCACCGGATCGTACTTTTTGAATTCAAGCTTGTTCGGGGTGTTCCGCTTGTTCTTGTAAGTGGTGTAGAAGTGGCCGGTATTGGCGCTGGACACCAGTTTGATCTTTTCGCGCATGGCCGCCTCCTTAGAGCTTTTCGCCGCGGGCACGCAAGTCGGCCACGACTTCGTCAATGCCCTTCTTGTCGATGATGCGCAGGCCCTTGGTGGAGACCTTCAGACGCACGAAGCGCTTCTCGCTTTCCAGCCAGAAACGATGGGTATGGAGATTGGGCAGGAACCGGCGGCGCCGCTTGTTATTGGCGTGGGAGACAGTGTTCCCGCTGGCCGGCCGCTTGCCCGTAACCTGGCAGACTCTGGACATAATTCGGTTCCTCTTGAAATACGTTCTGTACCGGGCTGCGGCCCCGGCTGTTCAAGCGGAGGCCACAAATGAAGGCCCCAACGCGGAAAAGCCGCACTTTATACCAGTTTGGCCCTGGCGAGGCAAGATTGACTGGGCTATGGCCGCAGGGAATGACGTGCTCAATCGATAAAAGGCTGCAAAAACAGAGGGTTGCCGTTTTCGCACGTGAATGCGCAGTGACGCGAATACGAGTCCCCGGCCATGCCTGGGGCGGGAACTGCGCTCGGTGCGGGTAGTGGCTCAGGCGTCCAGGTCCGGAATCAGCTGGCTGCGCAGTCGCTGAATGGTGTCCTTGAGCTGGAGCTTGCGCTTTTTCAAACGCCGCAGCTTCAAGTGATCCACCGAGGCGCTTTCCTGCAGGGCCTGGATGGCGTCGTCCAGATCCCGGTGTTCCATGGCAAGGGTCTCGACTTGTGATTTGATTTCTTCGATCTGGGCGTCATCCAGCACGGGGAAGCTCCCTGGCAGCATAGTCCCAAACGGTTCGGGTGCCCTCGGGCAGGACGGGCAGCCGCCCGGGGCTGGGTTGCCAGTCCGTGGGCGCATGGAAGTCCGAGCCCATGGAGGCCAGCAGTTCATAGTCCTCGGCCCGGGCCAGGCAGTGGCGCAGGCGTTCGGCGTCCTCGCCGCCGGAGCGCACTTCCATGCCCAGCCCGCCCATGGCCGAGAAATCCGCCAGCAGCGCCCGCAGGCGGGTGGCGGTGAGGCGGTATTTTAACGGATGGGCCAGCACGGCCAAGCCACCGGCGGCCCGAATCCAGCCCACCACCGTGTCCAGCTCGGGCCAGTCCATGCCCACGGCGGCCGGCTTGCCCTTGCCGAGATAGCGGCGAAAGGCCTGGGGGAAATCCTTGACGTGGCCGGCGTCCACCAGCCAGCGGGCGAAGTGGGCCCGGGTCACGGAGCCGCCATCGGCCAGGGCCTGGGCCCCGGCCAGGGCACCGTCGATGCCCCGCTGGGCCAGTTTGCGCGCAATCCGCTCGGCCCGGTGATTGCGGCGTTCGGCCTGCTCGGCCAGAGCCTGTTCCAGGGCCGGGTGCCGGGGGTCGATCCACAAACCCACCACATGGATCTCCTGCCGGGACCACTGGGCGGAGATCTCCACCCCCGGGATCAGGGTCATCTCGTGTTCGGCGGCCGCCCGCTCGGCCTCGGCCAGGCCGGCCACGGTGTCGTGGTCGGTCAGGGCCAGGCGGCGAACGCCGGCCTGGTCGGCCAGGGCCACCAGTTCGCCGGGGCTGAGGCGCCCGTCGGAGGCCGTGCTGTGGGTATGTAGATCCAGATCGCTGAACATGGTTGCTCGGTTTGCTTGGCCGCCGCCTTGGCAACGACCGGCTTGGGTGATCCGCCATCATATCAGCCCGTAACGGCGACGAGTCCAGGTATAATGGGGGGCTAGCTTAGCGCCGCTGTATTCGGGAGGCCCCATGGCCATTGAGATTCACAAGACCTTTTGGGTGGAAGCCGCCCACCGCTTGCCCAATGTGCCAGAGGGCCATAAATGCGCCCGCCTGCATGGTCATTCCTTCCGGATTGATATCTATGTCAGCGGCGAGCCGGGCGAGCACAGCGGCTGGGTGATGGATTTTGCCGACATCAAGGCCGCCTTCGAGCCGCTGTATCGACAGCTGGATCATCACTATCTGAACGAGATACCCGGCCTGGAAAACCCCACCAGCGAGAACGTTGCGCTTTGGATCTGGGAACGGCTGGAACCCGAGCTGCCCGGCCTGTCGGGGGTGGGGGTGGCCGAGACCTGCACCGCCGGGTGTATCTATCGCGGGCCGAATCGCTAGGCCCCGGCGGGATGCCGCCTTCGCAAGCTCTTCTTTTTTCGACGCCGTTTTCAGTAAGGATCAGGTATGAATCAGGATTTCCTGGAGCCCATCGCCGCCATCGCACGGCGGGCCGGTGATGCCATTCTCGATGTCTACCAAACGGATTTCGAGGTGGAGGTCAAAGACGATGACAGCCCGGTGACCAAGGCCGATATGGCCGCCCACCATGTGATTGTCGAGGGCTTGGCCGAATTGACCCCGGGGCTGCCCATCCTGTCCGAGGAAGCCGCCGATATTACCTGGGAGGATCGCCGCCGCTGGCAGAGCTATTGGCTGGTGGATCCCCTGGACGGGACCAAGGAATTCATCAAGCGCAATGGCGAGTTCACCGTCAATATCGCCCTGGTCAATGAGGGGCAGGCGACCGTGGGGGTGGTGCATGTGCCGGTCAAGGGGATTACCTATCTCGGCTGCGCCGGGGTGGGGGCCTTCCGCCAGGACGGGGACGCGGCGCCTCAGGCCATTCAGTCCCGGCGGCCCGCCGCCACGCCGCCACGTCTGATCGCCAGTCGCTCCCATGGCAGCGAGCAGGTGGAACGGATGATGGAACGAATCGGCCACTGCGAGCGCCTTGCGGCGGGCAGCTCCCTGAAGTTCTGCCGGGTGGCGGAAGGGGCGGCGGATCTGTATCCGCGTTTCGGGCCCACTTCGGAATGGGACACCGCCGCCGCCCAGGCGGTGCTGGAAGCGGCCGGGGGTCAGGTGACGGATCTGGAAGGGCGGCCTTTTCGCTATAACCAGAAGGCCGATCTGCTCAATGGCAGTTTCCTGGCCAGCGGCGACCCCAAGACCGACTGGACCCAATACCTCTAGCCGCCTGCCTGTTTAGAGTTTGGGCGGGACCGGGCCCAGTTCGGGCAGGGCCTCCACGGCCGGGAAATCGCTGATGGTGCGTGGCGGCTGGTTACTGGCCGGGCGGGCAACGGCGCAGAGATGGGCGATGCCGTGTCGCCGCGCCGAGGCCAGCACCGCCAGGGAATCATCCGCGAACAGGGTGGTGGCCGGGTCAAAGCCCATTTCCGATTCCAGGGCCTGCCAGAAGCGGGGCGATTCCTTGGCCGCGCCGAAGTCATGGGCGGTGTATTGACGGCCCACCAGTTGATCCAGTCCGGTTTCTTCCAGCTTCAGGGCCAGCACCGCCGGGTGGGCGTTGGTGGCGATGGCCACCTGCCGGCCGCTGGTGGTCAGCTCTGTGAGAAAGTCCCGGATGCCGGGCAACATGCGGATTTCCCGGCGGTGTTCCAGCTTCATGGCCTCCAGATCAAAACCCAGCCGTTGCGACCAGTAATCCAGGCAGTACCACTGCAGTTGCCCATCCACCGCCTGCATCTGGCGGCGCAGATCGGACAGGGCGGTGTCGAAGCTCAGGCCCTTGGCGCGGGCGTAATGGGCCGGGACCCGCTCCAGCCAGAAGCGATTATCAAAGGCCAGATCCAGCAGGGTGCCGTCCATGTCCAACAGGACGGTCTCGGTGTCCGGCCAGAAAGGGGCTTTGGCCTTAGCCATTGCCGCCTCGGTCGCGTCCCGGCCGGCCCCGCCCACCGGGACGACCACCACCGCGTCGGCGGCCGGATTTCTTCTTGCCGCCGGGCCCGCCCCGGTGGCGCTGAATGGGTGCCCGCGGTTTCAGCTCCACCAGCAAGTCATCATGCTGGGTTTCCTTGGGCAGTTGCTGTTCGATGAAATCCTCGATCTCCGGCAGGGACATGGCCCAGGTCTCGCAGGCGAAGCTGATGGCGTCGCCTTCGGCCCCGGCCCGGGCGGTGCGCCCGATGCGGTGGACGTAGTCCTCGGCATCCTGGGGCAGATCGAAGTTGAAGACATGACTGACATCGGGGATATGAAGACCCCGGGCTGCCACATCAGTAGTGATGAGAATGGGCAGCTCGCCGGTCTCAAACTCCTTGAGCAGGGCCATGCGCTTGCGCTGGGGTACGTCACCGGACAGTACCTCGGCCTTGAAGTCATTGCCCTTGAGCCAGGCGGAGAGATCCTCCGCGGTGCGCTTCATGTTCACAAAGATCATGGTGCGGCTGGGGTCGATGCGCTGGAGCAGCCCCACCAGCAGTCGCACCTTTTCATCCGAGGCTGGCATGTAGACTCGCTGGCGGACCCGGTCGGCGGTGACCTGATCGGCGTCCACCTTCACCGATTTGGGGTTGTTCATGTGTTCATAGGCCAGTTCCATCACCCGGTAGGAGAGGGTGGCGGAGAACAGCATGTTCAGGCGCTTTTCCGGGTGGGGCAGTTTTCTCAGAATGTAGCGGATGTCCTTGATAAAGCCCATGTCGAACATGCGGTCGGCTTCATCCAGCACCGCCACCTGGGCGGCCCGCAGATCGAAAATCCGCTGCTTGAAGTAGTCGATCAGCCGCCCGGGGGTGCCGATCAGCACATCCACGCCATTTTCCAGCTGCTGGCGCTGCTGTTCGTAGCCGGCGCCGCCGTAAACCAGGCCCAGCTTGAAGCCGGTGTGCGCACCCAGGGTCTCGGCGTCCTTGTGGATCTGCACCGCCAGTTCCCGGGTGGGGGCCAGGATCAGGGCGCGGGGCTGGTTGGGTTTGCGCGTCTCATCTGCCGGATGCTTGATCAAATGGTCAAACAGGGCCAGCAAAAAGGCTGCGGTCTTGCCGGTTCCGGTCTGGGCCTGGCCCGCCACATCCTGTCCCTGCAGGGCCAGGGGCAGGGTTTCGGCCTGGATGGGGGTGCAATAGCTGAAACCGGCTTCATCAATGGCTTTTTGCAGGGGGTCGGCCAGTTTCAGGCTGTCGAATCGGGTCTCGCTGAGATGGGTTTGCATGGCTTGCCTGTTCGAAATTCGAGTGTCCCGGGCGGCTTGTTGGCCGCCAACGGGGAGAAAGGCTTGAAATCTGTGTCCGAATGGGCTCCAATAGGGTCCAAGTATTCAGCGAAAGCTCGTATCCCCGAGCATTCAGCACACCCAAATTCTTGCGGAAGCCCCGGGCGGTGGCCCATCGGGTTTCATTATTGTGCCTTAAGTCATCGACCGCGTCACATTGGACGCTTCAGGGCGTCGTTCCCGTTCGGATTCCGCGCAGATTTCCCGTTTTTCTCTCTGATTGAATTGGAGGCCTTGGATCGTGAGCAACGAAATCGTCTATACCTCGGATGACAAGTTTCAAGAAGACGTATTGGAATCGGATGTTCCGGTTTTAGTGGATTACTGGGCGGAATGGTGCGGCCCCTGCAAGATGATTGCACCGGTTCTGGATGAGCTGGCCGGCGACTATGACGGCAAGCTCAAGATCGTCAAGCTCAACATTGATGAGAACCCCAAGACGCCGCCCAAGTACGGGATTCGTGGCATTCCCACGTTGATGCTGTTCAAGAATGGCAGCGTGGAGGCCCAGAAAGTGGGCGCCATGTCCAAGTCTCAGCTGACCGCCTTTATCGACACCAACCTGTAATCGACCATCGGCCGCGCATTGGGGTATTGATGATGCGCGGTCGGTAATCCAACCGAAAGAAGCACAATGAACCTGACCGAGCTCAAACAGAAATCCGCGAAGGACCTGATCGATCTTGCCCATTCCATGGGCATCGAAGGCATGGCCCGCAGCCGCAAGCAGGATGTGATCTTTGCCATCCTCAAGGTCCATGCCAAGAACGGGGAAGAGATTTACGGCAATGGCGTTCTGGAGATTCTCCAGGACGGCTTTGGCTTTCTCCGTTCCGCCGACAGTTCCTACATGGCCGGGCCGGATGACATCTATGTCTCCCCCAGCCAGATTCGCCGCTTTAACCTGCGCACCGGCGATACCATCGCCGGGCGGATTCGTCCGCCCAAGGAGAGTGAGCGCTACTTCGCGTTGCTCAAGGTGCAGGAGATCAACTTCGACAAGCCCGAGGCGTCCAAGAACAAGGTTCTGTTTGAGAACCTGACGCCCCTGTTTGCCCGTGACCGTTTCAAAATGGAGCAGGGCAACGGCAGCACCGAAGACATCACGGCGCGGATCATCGACATGGCCTCGCCCATTGGCAAGGGCCAGCGTGGTCTGATCGTCTCGCCGCCCAAGGCGGGCAAGACCATGATCCTGCAGAATATCGCCCAGTCGATTGCCAACAATAATCCCGACGCCAATCTCATCGTGTTGCTGATTGATGAGCGTCCGGAGGAAGTGACCGAGATGAGCCGCTCGGTTCGCGGTGAAGTGGTCTCCTCCACCTTTGACGAGCCGGCCAGCCGGCATGTGCAAGTGGCGGAGATGGTGATCGAAAAGGCCAAGCGCCTGGTGGAGCACAAGAAGGACGTGGTGATTCTGCTGGATTCCATCACCCGTCTGGCTCGCGCCTACAACACCGTGGTGCCGTCTTCCGGCAAGGTGTTGACCGGTGGTGTGGATGCCAATGCCCTGCAGCGGCCCAAGCGCTTCTTCGGTGCGGCTCGTAACATCGAGGAAGGAGGTAGCCTGACCATCATCGCCACCGCCCTGGTGGAAACCGGCTCGCGCATGGATGACGTGATCTATGAGGAGTTCAAGGGCACCGGCAATATGGAACTGCACCTGGATCGTCGTATTTCCGAAAAGCGGATCTTCCCGGCCATCGACATCAATCGCTCCGGCACCCGGCGGGAAGAGCTTCTGGTTTCACCGGAGGAGTTGCAGCATATGTGGATTCTGAGAAAGCTGCTGCATCCCATGGATGAAATCCAGGCCATTGAGTTCCTCATCGATAAAATGAAGAACACCAAGAAAAATGAAGAATTCTTCCAGATGATGAGAAAATAAAAAAAAGGGGCCTTCCGGGCCCCTTTTTTGAACCCGTAGGAGCGGATTTATCCGCGATTAAAAGGGAGTTTTTGTGGGAGGGCCATTCCTGGCCCAATCGCGGATAAATCCGCTCCTACGGCTTTTCGGGCAGACACCCAGGTGTGGATATGCGCATCACGGTTTTGATCCTCACGCTCTTCATCTCAGCCATGGTCACGCCCGCCCAGGCCTGTCGCGGTGACGTGACCACGGCGATGGATTATCTGCCCGGCGATTGGGTGGTGATGGGTGGCGAGACCGAGGTGCTGGGTTATAGCGAAATCCGAGAAGGTGCCGGTGGCTGTGCCCTGCGGGAGCGCTGGGAAGGCATGGATGGTCTGGAAGGGGAGGCCCTGTTCACGGCCCGCGACGGGGGTCGCCGCTGGCAGATGGTCTGGAGCGACAGCGACGGCATGAGCCTGACCTTGAGCGGCCAGGCGGACGGGGCGGACATGATCTTCACCGGCACCCAGGACAGCGAGGAAGGCGAGGTTCTGCACCGCATTGCCTATCAGCTGCTCTTTGATATCGGCGAGATTCACCAGCTTTGGGAATACAGCGTGGACGGGGGCCGGAACTGGGAGGTCTTCTTCGCCGCCTGGTATCTGCCCGAAGACGCCTAGGCCTACGGACATGCTCGGCACACCCGTAGGAGCGAATTCATTCGCGATAGGCCTGCGGGGGCCTAGAGGGTTCGGTATTTGGAATACGGAGCACACGGAGAAGCCACGGAGATCACGGAGGGGGATGAATGGGTGGCGTTGCCTGTGGGAGGGGCATTCCTGCCCCGACTTTCCAGGTTCTCTCTAAGGCCCCGAAGGGGCGAGGTTCAGGGATGAGCCGAGTAATGCCGCTCCCACAGAAAGCCCCCCCAGAATCGCGGATAAATCCGCTCCTACGGCTGGTGGGTGGGGCGGTGGTTATTTTTGTTCTTTTTGCTCGTGGGCGATGGCTCGGTGGCCGATGTCGCGGCGGTAGTAAACCCCATCCCAATGAATGCGGTCGGCCAGGGCATAGGCTTGCTTCTGGGCCGCTTCGATGGTGTTGCCCAGGGCGGTGGCGCACAGCACCCGGCCGCCGTTGGTGAGCACCTGCTCACCGTCCAGCTTGGTGCCGGCATGGAAAATCTTCTCGACCCCGTCTTCCCGCTGGGGCAGGCCTTCAATCACATCCCCCTTGCGATACTGGGCCGGATAACCGCCGGCGGCCAGGACCACGCCCACCGCGGCCCGCTCATCCCAGCGGGCCTCCACGTCCTGCAGATCCCGGTCCAGGGCCTCCAGGCAGAGGCGGGCCAGATCCGAGCGCAGTCGCATCAACACCGGCTGGGTTTCCGGATCACCAAAGCGGCAGTTGAACTCGAGCACCTTGGGCCGGCCATGCTTGTCGATCATCAGGCCGGCATACAGGAAACCGGTATAGGGATGGCCATCAGCTGCCATGCCCGCCACGGTGGGACGGATCACTTCATCCATGATCCGCTGTTCGATTTCAGGCGTGACCACCGGGGCCGGTGATACGGCACCCATGCCGCCGGTGTTGGGGCCGCTGTCGCCTTCATCCCGGGCCTTGTGGTCCTGGGAGGTGGCCAGGGGCAGGATATGTTCGCCATCGGCCATGACGATGAAAGACGCCTCTTCCCCTTCCAGGAACTCTTCCACCACCACCCGGTGGCCGGCATCGCCGAAGGCATTGCCCTGGAGCATGTCGTTCACGGCGGCCTCGGCTTCTTCCACGGTTTGGGCTACCACCACCCCCTTGCCGGCGGCCAGGCCGTCGGCCTTGACCACGATGGGCGCGCCCATTTCCCGGATCCAGGCCTTAGCCGCTTGTGGATCGGTGAAGCTGCGATGGGTTGCGGTGGGAATGCCGTAACGTTCCATGAATTGCTTGGAGAAGGCCTTGGAGCCTTCCAGGCGGGCGGCGGCCCGGCTGGGTCCGAAGCAGCGCAGGCGGCTCTCTTGGAAGCGATCCACGATGCCGGCCACCAGCGGTGCTTCCGGCCCCACGATGGTCAGATCAATGGCTTTGCTCAGGGCAAAGTCCAGCAAGCCGTCGATGTCGCTGTCCTTGATGGCCAGGTTTTCAATCCGGGGCTCCCGGGCGGTACCTGCATTACCCGGCGCCACAAACACCTGATCGACTTCCGCCGAATGGGCCAGCTTCCAGGCCAGGGCATGCTCCCGGCCACCACCACCTACAACCAGTACTTTCATTGCGCTGCCTTCGAAGGTTTGGGGATATTCAGATTTATGCGGATTCTAGCACCCGCCCAAGCCACAAGCAGTGAGTGATCCGTTGGCACCGACTGCTTGTAGCTTGCAGCTTGTGGCTTGTAGCTCGCCATTGAGCGGGACGCTCAATGCCGAAAATGCCGCATGCCGGTGAAGACCATGGCGATGCCGTGTTCATTGGCCGCTTGGATGACTTCCTCGTCGCGGCGGGAACCACCGGGTTGGATGACGGCCTTCACGCCCCGTTCGGCGGCGGCATCGATGCCGTCCCGGAAGGGGAAGAAGGCATCCGAGGCCATGGCGGCGCCGTCCAGGCTCAGTCCGGCCTGCTCGGCCTTGATGGCGCCGATGCGAGCACTGTCCACCCGGCTCATCTGGCCGGCCCCGATCCCCAGGGTGCGGTCCGGCCCGGCATAAACGATGGCATTGGATTTCACGAAACGGGCCACCCGCCAGGCGAACATCAGGGCCTTGAGTTCCTCGGCCGCCGGTTGCCGTCGGCTGGGGAAACTGAGATCGGATTCCGTCACGATGTCCACATCCCGGTCCTGGATCAGCAGTCCCCCGGCCACGCGCTTGAATTCATGCTGGCGGACAGGGGCATCCGGCCATTGGCCGGTGGCCATCACCCGCACGTTTTTCTTTTCGCTCAGGATGCGAAGGGCTTGATCGCTGAAGCCGGGGGCAATCAGCACTTCCAGGAACTGGCGATCCACAATGGTTCGCGCTGTCAGCTCATCCACTTCCCGGTTGAAGGCAATGATGCCGCCAAAGGCGGAGGTGGAATCGGTGCTGAAGGCCGCGTCATAGGCTTGTGCCAGGTCCGCCGACTGGGCCACGCCGCAGGGGTTGCCGTGCTTGACGATCACACAGCCCGGCTCGCTTAGGGTCTTGACGCATTCCAGGGCAGCATCAGCATCGGCCACATTGTTGTAGGACAGGGCCTTGCCCTGGTGTTGAATGGCGGTGGTGATGGTGCCGGCGGGTGCCCGCAGGTCGGCATAGAAGGCCGCCGACTGATGGGGGTTCTCGCCGTAACGCATATCGGCCCGTTTGCGAAAGGTGGACGCGTATTGGTCAGGGAAGACCTGTGCTCGGTCACTTTGCTGGAAGCGGTCCAGAGCCGCGGTGACGGCGGTGTCATAGCGGGCCGTGTAGGCAAAGGCCTGCACCGCCAGGCGAAAGCGGGTGTCTTCACTGACCTGGCCGTTGTGCTGATCCAGCTCACGCAGGATGGCATCGTAATCGCTTACGTCGGTGACCACGCTGACCCGGTCATGGTTCTTGGCCGCGGCACGGATCATGGCCGGCCCGCCGATATCGATGTTTTCGATGGCCTCTTCCAGGCTGCAGTCGGGATCGGCCACGGTCCGCTCAAATGGATAGAGATTGACCACCAACAGGTCGATGGCCTGGATGCCATGCTCGTCCATCACCGCCTCATCCTGACCCTTGCGGCCCAGCAGTCCGCCATGGACCCTGGGATGCAGGGTCTTGACCCGTCCACCCATGATCTCGGGGAAGCCGGTGACCTCGGAGACATCCGTGACCGGCACACCTTCTTCCCGCATCAGCGCGGCGGTGCCGCCGGTGGAGAGAATCTCCACCCCGTGACTGTGTAGGCTGCGCGCCAGATCGGCCACGCCGGTCTTGTCGGAGACACTGATCAGGGCCCGTTTGATGGTTTGCATGCTGGTTTCCATTGTGAGGGACGTTAAAACGTCACTGGATGAATCAGGATGGAATCGGCCGCACTCCATGGAGGCGGCCTATTGCTTCATTCAGAATGGCGATTGGGTCTGGTGACCTTCAGTCCACCAGGCCGTGCTGGCGAAGCTTCTTGCGCAGCGTGCTGCGGTTGATGCCCAGGATTTCCGCAGCCCGGGACTGGTTGCCGCCGGTGTAATCAAGGACCCGCTGGAGCAGGGGTTGCTCCACTTGTTGCAGGACCATGGCATAGAGGTCGTTGGGCTCCGTGCCGTCCAGATCCTTGAAGTATCGTGCCAATGCCTGATCAATGGCTTGACGCAGGGAAGTACCTTGCATCGGAGTCTGCTCTTCAATCGCTGAAAAATGATTGTTTTCCGAATCGACAAACGTTTTTAAGGGGTTGTTATTGCTATCCATGGCGTTTTCCACGGCGGCTCCTCGAGTACTCATGCGGCCTTGACCTCCCTCCAGTCCTCACCGGCCAGCCACGCTTCCGTTAATGCGAGCTGTTCCCTGGCCGATGAAAGTCTTACAACCTGTTTTCTCCATGGCTCACCGTCTGGGCGGGTACGGGAATACCAGCCCAGATGTTTGCGGGCGATTCGCACGCCGGTGAACTCCCCATAAAAGGCATACAGATTTTCCAGGTGCTCGAGCATGACTTGCCGGATCTCCGCCGCCTCGGGTGGCGGGTGGTGTTGCCCGGTCTCGAGATAATGGTTGATCTCCCGGAAAATCCAGGGGCGGCCCTGGGCCGCCCGACCTATCATGATGCCGTCTGCGCCAGTGAAGTCCAGTACTTCCCGCGCCTTTTCCGCTGAGTCGATATCCCCGTTGGCGATCACCGGAATCGAAACGGCGGCCTTCACCTGCCGAATGGTTTCGAACTCCGCCGTACCCCGATATTTATCGGCCCGGGTTCGACCATGCACCGCCAGGGCCTGAATACCGGATTGTTCGGCAATTCGCGCAATCCTCAGCGCATTGCGGTGGTCCGGCGACGGTCCCGTACGGCATTTCAGGGTCACCGGCACGGACACCGCATTGACCACCGCTTCCAGAATTCGGGCCACCAGGGCCTCGTCCGCCAACAGGGCGGAGCCGGCCATGCGGTTGCAGACCTTTTTGGCCGGGCAGCCCATATTGATATCGATGATCTGGGCGCCGTGATCCACATTGAACCGTGCTGCATCTGCCAGCATGGCCGGTTCGGCCCCGGCGATCTGGACGATGATGGGATCCACTTCCCCGGCGTGGTCGAGCCGCTGACGCGTCTTGCGGCTGTTCCAAAGCGACGGGTCTGAGGTCACCATCTCCGAGGGTGCAAAGCCGGCACCCAGGCGCTTGCAGAGCTGGCGAAAAGGCCGGTCCGTGACCCCGGCCATGGGGGCCAGTGCCACTGGATTGGGCATCTTGATGGAAGCAATCTGCATGGCCGTGGCCCGACTGATCAGCGGACCGGAAAGTCTAGCGTTTCCCAGCCAGCGGGAAAAGGGATTGACACCTAAAAAAGCTAACGGGTGAAGGCCGCGCCCCCCCGTTGGGGGCGGCAGGCATAGCCTTCTTCCTGTGGCCAGCACAGTTCGATGTGGAAACCCACCGCATCGCGTCCGGGGTCACTGAGTTCCAGGCGCAGGGGCAGGCGGGAACGGGCGGGAAAACCGCTGGGCAGTTGTTCCCGGTAGATCCAGTCCTGGGGGCCGAAGAAACCATGGCCCATGTTCAGTCCCCAGCGATCTTCCAGACGGACATAGACCGCCGGCAGGGGTTGGTCCCGATCCCCCTGGTTCTCCACCACGCCGGTGACCCGAAGATTGCCGCTTTCGCCATCGGCGCCGGCAATGTCGGTACGGATCACATCCAGTTGGGACAGGTTTCGTTCCCGGGGAACCTCGCCGATGACGGTTTCATAGACCCGGGAAACCGGTTCTCCCAGCCAGGCATGCTGGGTCCAGTAATGGCGTTCGGCATGAATCAATTGAATCCCGAGCAACAACAGCAGCAGGATGCTGCCCAGCATCCAGAGCGCCGATTCGCCACGGGAGGGCGGGGTGCGTTGTTCACTGGCCTCGAAGGGACTCAGGGCCGTACTCATTCCCTCCGGCGGGGCCGACCATTTGGGTGTGGCGGTGGTTTCCTCCAGGCCGGGGTTCGGTTCGGGGGTCTCTTCCGGTGCGGTTTCGGGTCTTGACTCGGCCACTTCATCGAAGAGATCCCGAGTCAGGGGGTCGCGTTCGTCGGCAGTGCTCGGTGTTGATTCCGACGCTGCTTCCGGTTCCCTGTTCTCCTCCGTCTCGTCGCCGGTCTCCGGTAGTTCGGGTTCCAGGTGACTGAGGGCATTGAAGGTGTTGGTGCAAAGGGAGCAGCGTACCTCCCCGCTGGCGGCATGCAGTTCCTCATCCCGGACCCGGAAATAACTGCCGCATTTTGGACACTGGGTGAACATGCTCAGGTCACGACCTTTCTGCCCCGGATCAGGACCCAATCTTCCCGCCGCTCGATGCGGATGTCCATCAGTTGATCGGCATAGGCCTTGGTCACACGCTCGCTTTGGTCTTCCAGGACACCGGTGAGGGCCAGCTCGCCCCGAGGGGCCAACAAAGCCAGAATACGGGGTGCCAGTTCAATCAGGGGATTGGCCAGGATATTGGCAATCACCAGATCGGCCTGCATGGCCGGGCAATTGTCCGGTGCTACCGCCTGGATGCGTCCGGCCACGTCATTGGCTCGGGCATTGTCCCAGGTGGCAACCAGGGCCTGGGGATCATTGTCCACGGCCAGCACCGATTTCGCCCCCAGGCGGGCGGCGGCCACCGCCAGGATGCCGGAGCCGCTGCCATAATCCACCACCCGCATGCCGGGTTGGACCCGCTGGGCGAGCCAGTTCAGGCACAGCGCGGTGGTAGGGTGACTGCCGGTGCCGAAGGCCAGTCCGGGGGGGATACGCACGGTGATCGCTTCCGGCGCAAGATCCATATCGGTCTCGCCAGGCAGAATCCAGAGCTTGTCGGCAAAGCACAGGGGTTTGGCGTGATCGGCCCAGGCCAGGGTCCAATCCCGGTCTTCCAGCACTTCGATTTCATAGTCCGGCACGCTGTTGCCCGGCCAGTCCCGGATCAGGTCATCGATCAGGGCCTGATGGCCGTGCTCGGCCGAAAACAACCCGGTCACGATGGTCTCGTTCCAGAGCGGCGTCTCGCCGGCCCCCGGTTCCAGTAGGGGCTGATCACCGGCATCCTCATAGGAAATCGCCTGGGCCCCCAGGGCTTCCATAGCAGCCTCAATGTCCGTCACATCCAGCTCGCCGGCCTTGATGGAAAGTTTTAGCCAGTTCATGGCTTGTCCTGTTAGAAAAAAACGGGCCCCATCCTCTCTCGGAACCGATGGCAATCAGTACCGTGATGGGCATGGGGCCGTTGCTGATTCAGCGTGGTGATCATCCGCGATGGCGGTGATCCTGCCGTCAGGCTTCGCCGTCCAGTTTCTTGTGCAGATAATGGATATCGGTGCCCCCGGCTTGGAAGTTTTCATCCGTGACCAGATCCTGGTGCAGGGCCACATTGGTGCGAATCCCTTCCACCACGATTTCGGTCAGTGCCTGACGCATCCGCTTGAGAGCGGAGTCCCGAGTGGAGCCATGGGCCAACAGCTTACCGATCAGGGAGTCGTAATAGGGCGGCACGGTATAGCCGTTGTAGACATGAGAGTCCACACGGATGCCTGGCCCGCCCGGCGCATGCCAGTTAACAATCCGACCCGGCGAGGGGGCAAAGCTGCGGGGATCCTCGGCATTGATCCGACATTCCACGGCATGGCCCTGGATCTTGATATCGGATTGCTTGTAGCCCAGTTTTTCGCCGGCCGCGATGCGCAGCTGTTCCTTGACGATATCCACCCCGGTCACCATCTCGGTGACCGGATGCTCCACCTGCACCCGGGTGTTCATTTCGATGAAGTAGAAGTTGCCATCTTCATAGAGGAACTCGAAGGTGCCGGCGCCCCGGTAGCCGATTTCCAGACAGGCCTGCACGCAGCGTTCACCCACGCGCTGGCGTTCTTCCTCGGTGATGCCCGGAGCCGGGGCTTCCTCGATCACCTTCTGGTGGCGGCGCTGCATGGAGCAGTCCCGCTCGCCCAGGTGAATGGCATTGCCCTGGCCGTCGGCCAGTACCTGGAACTCCACATGGCGGGGCCGGCCCAGGTACTTCTCCATGTAGACCATGTCGTTGCTGAAGGCGGCCTTGGCTTCGTTTTTGGTGGTGTTGATGGCCTCCACCAAGTCCTTTTCCTCATGCACCACCCGCATGCCGCGACCACCGCCGCCACCAGCGGCCTTGATCAGGACCGGATAACCGATTTCCGCGGCAATCCGCAGATTGGTCTTGTCATCGTCATCCAGGGCCCCGCCGGAGCCGGGCACCGTGGGTACGCCGGCTTCCTTCATGGCCTTGATGGCTGAAACCTTGTCCCCCATCAGGCGAATGGTGTCCGCCTTGGGGCCGATGAAGATAAAACCGCTGCGCTCCACCCGCTCGGCAAAATCGGCGTTCTCGGAGAGAAAACCGTAGCCGGGGTGAATGGCATTGGCGTCGGTGACTTCCGCCGCGCTGATAATGGCCGGCATGTTGAGATAACTTTCGGCCGAGGAGGGGGGGCCGATGCAGACGGATTCATCGGCCAGCAGCACATGTTTTTGCTCTTCGTCCGCCTTGGAGTGCACCGCCACGGCTTCGATGCCGAGTTCGCGACAGGCGCGTAGCACCCGCAGGGCGATCTCGCCACGATTGGCAATGAGAACCTTGTCCAGCATTGATTCGTTTCCTGTCATGACTTGCGAATGAAGCAACCGCCCGGGGCGGTCGGAAAGGGTCCATAAGGGACCGGTCTCGGCTGCTTTAGCCGATCACGAACAGTGGCTGGCCGTATTCCACCGGTTCACCGTTTTCTACCAGGATGGCCTTGATGGTGCCGGACTTGTCGGCTTCGATCTGGTTCATCATCTTCATCGCTTCCACGATGCAGACGGTTTCCCCTTCCTTGACCTGCTGGCCGACTTCCACGAAGTTCTTGGAAGTGGGAGAGGGGGCACGATAGAAGGTCCCCACCATGGGGGATTCCAGCTTGTGGCCGGCGGGGGTGTCGTCTTCACTTTCCTGGCTCGGATTACCGCCGCTCTCGGCGGCCGGCTGGGGCGCGGCCTGCTGGGGGGGCTGGGGTGGTGGGGCGGCCATATACTGCTGGGGCTGGGCCCCGGCGGGGTGGCCACGACTGATGCGCACGGATTCCTCACCCTCGGTGATCTCAATCTCGGCGATGCCAGATTCTTCCAGCAGTTCGATCAGTCGTTTTACTTTTCTGATATCCATAAGGCTCCCGTTGTTTCGGTTTGTCGTTTGGGGCTCACCCGAACCGCTTGTCCGCCGCCAGCAGGGCGCATTCATAACCGAAGGCGCCCAGGCCGCAGATGGTCCCGATGGCAATGTCCGAGAAATAGGAGCGATGCCGAAAGGCTTCCCGGCTGGCCGGGTTGCTCAGATGCACCTCGATCATCGCCAGCTCACCCGCCAGCACCGCATCCCGCAGGGCGATACTGGTATGGGTGAAAGCGGCGGGATTGAAGATGAGGCAATCCACGTCCTGGTCGGCGGCCTGGTGCAGGCGTTCGATCAAGGCGTGTTCGGCATTGCTCTGAAAGAAGTCGATTCCATGCCCGAGTTCCCCGGCCACCGTCTGTAGCCGTGTGTTGATATCGGCCAGGCTTTGGCTGCCGTAGACTGAGGTCTCGCGACTGCCGAGCCGGTTCAGGTTGGGGCCGTTTAGCACCAGAAAGTCCGCCAAGGGCTCTCTCCGCCAGGGAATCAGCGCCAGTGGGCGCCTTGTTGGATGCTGTTCCGCGCCGTTTCGACGCCGATGGGCGCCTTATCCGGGCAGGATTCGAAGGAGTAATTGTGGATCATGAAATCCGACTTGTCCACGGCTGGGGCAAAAAAATTCCGGCATTTCGCCGGAATTAGGGGGTAATTCGCCGCAGCTTTAGACATAAAGGCTTTTTGCCTCAGCGGCCGGCCGGTCGCGGGCCGGCTCATGAATCGGATTCCTCCGCGAAGGCCGGCGCCATCATGGGTTCAACGTCCTCGGGTTCGATCAGGCCCAGGTGGAAGTTCACTACCTCGCCTTCCCGGTTCACGATGAAGGTGTGGGGCATGCCCAAGGTGGCGCTGCCGAAGGCCTCCAATACTTCCAGGGTTTCGTTCTCGCCCACCATGAGCGGGTAATTGATACCGAAATCTTCGGCGAAGCGGTTTACCGGTTCCGGCTCGTCCAGGGCGATCCCGAGCACGGTCACGTCCCGGTCGGCGTACTCTTCCTGCAGTTCGATCAGCAGCGGTACTTCCTCGCGGCAGGGGGCGCACCAGGTGCCCCAGAAGTTGATCACCAGAATATCGCCTTCCCATTCATCGATATGCCGTTCCTGGCCATCGGGATCGGGCAGGCTGAAGCTGGGTAGGGTCTCGGTCAGCTGGCCGCTTTCCCGGGCGGCGGTTTCCCGGTCCGCGGGTTCGCCGTCCGGTTCCGGGCCCATCCACTGGTAGAGGCCATAGCCCAGGGCAGCGGCACCAATCATCACGGCAATCAGCAGGGCGGGGAAGCTGTTTTTCATGGTCAGTACACTCCGGCCAGTTGGGGCTGGCAATGGATTCAGTCGCGATCAAATTCGCTCTGCACACGACTCAGGTGATCCTGAAAAGCCTGAGGTCCTTTCTCACCCACCAGGCGTAGGCCGCGCATCTCTTCTCCATGGCGGTCGAAGAAGAGAATGGCCGGGGGCCCGAACAGGTCAAAGTGTTCCAGCAGGGCCCGATGCTCGTCGGTATAGCGGGTCACATCCGCTTTGAGCAGATCAAAATCGTCCAGAGCCGCGCGCACCTCCGGGTCGGTGAAGGTTCGGCGTTCCATGCGAATACAGTCCACGCACCAGTCGGCGTAGAATTCCAGCATCAAGGGCCGATCACGCGGCGCTTCCTCGGCCCCGGCCAGGGTATTGTCCAGGCCCTGTTGATTATCGATTTCAGTAAAGGCCGGGACGTTGGCCTCGCGGCTTTCACCGCCGCCCAGGGCGATGCCGTGCAGGGGGCGCAGCGGGTCCTGGCCACCGGCGGCGGCCGCCACCAACAGGACCAGGCCCCAGGTGAGCAGCAGCAATCCGCTGCCTTTGCCAAAGCGCCGCCAGCCACTGCTGTCCGATTGCAGGCTGTCCAGGGCGCCCAGATAGACCCCGGCCATCACAAGCAGTGCCGACCACAGCAACAGCGCGGCCGGGCCGGGCAGGATGCGTTCCAGCATCCAGACGCCCACCGCCAGCAGCAGGAAGCCGAAGGCGATCTTGACGGCATTCATCCAGGCCCCGGTGCGCGGCATGAGGCGGCCTGCCGAGGTACCCACCACCAGTAGCAAGACCCCCATGCCCATGGACATGGAGAACAGGGCCACGCCGCCACGCAGGGCATCGCCGGTCTGGCCAATGACCAGCAGGGCACCGGCCAGGGGAGCCGCCACGCAGGGGCCCACGATCAGGGCCGAGAGAAAGCCCATGATGGCAACGCCGGTGTAGCGGCCGGCCTGCTGGCGATTGGAGAGGCGGTTGAGGGCCTCCTGAAAGCGTGCCGGCACCTGCAATTGATAGAAGCCGAACATGGCCATGGCCAAAAGACCAAAAACCAGAGCGAAGGTCATCAGAACCACTGGGTGTTGCAGGGTGGCCTGCAGATTATGGCCCAGCAGGCCGGCGGCAACCCCGGCGGCGGTATAGGTCAGGGCCATGGCCAGGACATAGGTCAGGGACAGGCCGAAAGCCCGCAGGGTACTGATTTGTTCCCCCCGGCCAATGATCAGGCTGGAGAGGATGGGCACCATGGGTAGCACGCAGGGAGTGAAACTGAGCAGCAAGCCAAAGCCGAAGAACAGGGCGGCAATCAGCCACCATTGGCCATCTGCCACCAGGCTGGCCAGGCGATCCTGTTCCGACAGGGCGAGATCGTCGGCCCCGTTCGCGCTGGTGCTGGCCGTGACCCCGCCGGAGGCCATGACCACCGGACTGCTCTGGTCCATGGGGGGATAGCAGAGACCGGCGTCGGCACAGCCCTGGTAGCGGACATTGATCAGCAATTCTTCCCCGGCCTGAGCGCCTTCCACGGGAATCTCGATCACCAGGTGATCTCGGTGCACCACGCTTTCGCCGAAGAATTCGTCTTCTTCGAGCAGGCCTTCGGGGAACCGGGCCTCGCCCAGATTGCCTTCGCCGTCAACAATACTGAAATCGAAGCGATGCTCGTAGAGGTAGTATTCCTCGGCGACGTTCCATTCCACCTGAATCAGGTCGTCCCGGGGGGAATGGACCGACATGACAAAGGCTTCGTCCGGGTGCAGAAAATCGCCCCCGGACAGACCAGCGGTATCGCCGAAATCACCCGATTGCTGGCCTTCGCCCACGATCTGGGCGCCGAGCAGGGTGGGGGCCAGCAGAACGGTGAAAAACAGAGCCGTCAGCCAGGAAGGCAGCCCGGGAATACTATGTCTCATCGCGGTCGAGTCTCATCAATAATCCAGTCCAGATAGGCGGGCAAGCCGGCCTCGATGGGCAGCGCAATGACCTCGGGTACTTCATAGGGATGCAGGGCCGGTACCCGCTCAATCACGGCCTGTCGCCGATCGCCCGCCGTCTTGATGATGAGCAGGACCTCCGGATCGCTTTCCACCTGCCCCTGCCATTCATACACCGAGGTCAGGCCGGGCAGTATGTTGACACAGGCAGCGAGCTTCTCGGCTACCAGCTGTCCGGCGATCTCCCGGGCGGTTTTGTCATCGGGACAGGTGCAGAGCAGAACGTAATGATCACTCATAGGAAACGGCTTAATGTTGGAACCCTGATGTTGGGACCCGGGAGCATAACGTGGCAGAGCAGTCCTTGCCAGCGCCCCGGGCATCCGGTGGATGGTTCGCGGTTTACTCGGACAGTCGCTGCCCTTTCAGGCGGTAGCCATTGCGATAGAGGATGATTTCTTCCGAAGGTTCCCCGTTGCCCCTGTCCGGAAACAGCAACTCCATGGGCTGGTTGCGATGAAAGAAGCGTCCCTCTTCGGCCGGATACAGGGATTGCGGCGGGCCACCGGCGGTTTCCACCAGCAATCGTTCCCCATCCACCCGGACGCTCAGCTCCAGCCCCTTTTCCAGGCGATATTGTCCACTGTGGCGGTCCAGGGCCTCGCTTGAACGCGGCTGCACTTGCCGGGAGGCGTGGTGCTCGGTGGCTGTCATGCGATGGCCCACTTCCTTGATGTCGCCGCCACTCTTGATGATGAGTTTGCTGACGGCGCCGTCAGCATCTTCCTCAAAAATCACTTCCGAATCCACGCCGCGGGTGAAAAAGCGCTCGTCGTCCAGGGGGTAGAGGCGCAGGGCCGGTCTTCCCGGTGCCTGGATGAACAAGCCTTCTTCACGCAGGCGCACGCTGACCACGAAGCCCGGGCTCATTCGGTAACGACCGGCGTACAGGGCACCGAGACGTGGATCCAGGGCTTCTGCTTCACGGAGAGGCGGGATGCTGTCCCGAGCCCCCAGGGCTGCCAGCCCCAGTTCCCGCAGACTGTTGCCGGTATTGGCCAGGATCACTACGGCGCGCTGATTATCCGGGTCGAAGCCGGCAAAGCTGGCGTGTCCGGCGGTTCGGCCCTCATGCCAGGCCAGGGGGCCGCGGTCACCATTGACCAGGTGCCAACCCAGGCCCATGGCCAGATCGTCCTGTCCCATGGATAGCTGGGGCATGCTCAGGTGGCCGAGGGCCCGGCCAAGGGGATCGTCATCCATCGTCAGATGTGCGTGCACCCAGGCCAACAGATCCCGGGGGGAGGACTTCAGGGCGCCGGCCGCCTGGAAGGCCGGCATCTCCCAGGCCGGGGCCTGTCGCAGATCATAATCAAAACCCGGGGCCAGACGGTCCCGCTGTTCGGGACTGATACGCAGCTGGGTGTCGTTCAAGCCAAGGGGGGTGAGCAGCTGTTCATCCAGCAGGGTTTCGAAGGGCGTATCGGCGTGTTCTTCAAGCAATTCCCCCAGCAGGGCATAGCCCAGATTAGAGTAGGCGAACTGGCTTTCCGGTTCCGTGGCCAGGGGATGGTTGGAGAGAAAGCCCTGCAGCTGTTCGCTGCCGTAGTCCTCATAGAGACGATTGGGGTCCACCGGGTCCAGGTCATCCGGGGTGTTGGGCAGGCCGCTGACGTGGGTGGCCAGGTGCCAGAGCTGGACTTCCTCAAGCAGCCGTTGATTGAGGGGACTGTCGCTGCCGGCAATCTCGGCTATCGGTGTCTCCAGGCTGAGTGAGCCGTCTTCCACCGCCAGGGCCAGCAGGGCGGCAGTGAAGGGCTTGGTCAGGGAGCCGATCTCGAAGACACTGTCCGGTTCCGGCGGTGGGCCGTTGGGGTGGATGCGGCCGAAGCTGCTCCAACTGACCGCATCTCCCTGGCGTACGCCAATGATCAGGGATTGGTAATGGCCGGCCTCCACCCGTTCCTGGGCGGCCTGGAGGAGGAAGTCCGGGATGGCAGCCCCGGTCTGGCTGTCGGCGGCCAGTGGCAACGGGAACAGCAGGCCCCATAGCAGCAAGGACAGTAGGACCATCGCCGGCCATGGCCGCTGCGGGAGCCGGACGGGTACAATAGAGGCATTCCACCGTTTCATCCTGACGAGAATACAACAGGCTCCGCCTATGTCTGCCACCGCCGAAGATATCAGTTCCACCGCCCGTCGCCTGGGCAAGCGTCTGCGTAACCAGACCGGCCGGGCGATCCAGGATTTCAAGATGATCGAGGATGGTGACCGGGTGATGGTTTGTCTCTCCGGTGGCAAGGATTCATACACCATGCTGGACTTGCTGTTGCAATTGCAGCGGGCTGCGCCCATCCGCTTTGAGTTGCGGGCGGTGAATCTGGATCAGAAGCAGCCGGGCTTCCCCGAGCATGTATTGCCGGAGTATCTGGAATCCCTGGGGGTGGATTATCACGTCATCGAGCAGGACACCTACAGCGTGGTCAAGCGGGTGGTGCCGGAGAACAAGAGTTTTTGTGGACTCTGCTCGCGGATGCGGCGTGGGGCGCTCTACGAATACGCCCATCAGGAAGGCTTCAACAAGATTGCCCTGGGCCATCACCGGGACGACATCGTTGAGACCCTGTTTCTGAATCTCTTCAACGGGGGGCGTCTGAAGGCCATGCCGCCCAAGCTCAAGTCCGACGATGGACGCAATGTGGTGATCCGGCCCCTGGCCTATTGCCAGGAAAGCGAGATCGTCCGCTATGCCCGGGCGAGGGACTATCCCATCATCCCCTGTAATCTTTGCGGCTCCCAGGACAACCTCCAGCGCCAGGCCATCAAGGCCATGCTGGCCGAGTGGGAGCGCACCGCACCGGGGCGGATCGATTCCATCTTCACCGCCATTCAGAATGTCTCCCCCTCCCAGCTGGCCGACCGGGACCTGTTTGATTTCGCCGGCCTGCGGGCCGATGCCGGGGCAACCCCTGAAAACACCACCCCGTAGGAGCGGATTTATCCGCGATTGGCTGGAGGGCCTCCGGCTAGACTGTGGGAGCTCCCACCACAGGCCTAGATCGGGTTTTTTTTCACCCCACCCCCCTTGACTCTGCAAAGTCCATCCCTATTATTAGCACTCGAATCCGGTGAGTGCTAACAAAGGCGTGGCGTTTCGCCCGCCGGCGTAGGGCTCACCCTCTGTCAAAGCCAACATGAACCTGTGGAGGAGAAACTCCCATGAAGATGCGTCCCTTGCATGATCGCGTGGTCGTAAAGCGCGTGGAAGAAGAAACCAAGACCGAAGGCGGGATTGTGATCCCCGATTCCGCGGCCGAAAAGCCCGTTCGGGGCGAAGTGGTCGCCGTGGGTAACGGTAAGCCGCTGGACAGCGGTGAGACCCGGGCCCTGGACGTGAAGGTCGGGGACAAGGTCCTGTTCGGCAAGTTCGCCGGCACCGAAGTGAAGGTGGAAGGCGAAGAAGTGCTGGTGATGCGCGAAGACGACATCATGGCCGTGTTCGAAGGCTGATAGCGCGCACCCGGTGCACGACCCGATTTTTTGTTTGATAAAGCCAATTTCAAAGAGGTGAACAGCAATGGCTGCTAAAGAAGTCCGTTTTGGTGAAAGCGCCCGCAACCGCATGGTTCGCGGTGTCAACACCCTGGCCGATGCGGTCAAGGTGACTCTCGGCCCGCGTGGCCGCAATGTGGTGCTGGACAAGAGCTTCGGCGCCCCCACCGTGACCAAGGACGGCGTGTCCGTGGCCAAGGAAATCGAACTGGACGACAAGTTCGAGAACATGGGCGCCCAGATGGTCAAGGAAGTCGCCTCCCAGACTTCCGACCTGGCCGGCGACGGCACCACCACCGCCACCGTGTTGGCCCAGTCCATCCTGCGCGAAGGCATGAAGGCCATTGCCGCCGGCATGGCGCCGATGGAAGTCAAGCGGGGCATCGACAAGGCCACCAAGGCTGCTGTCGAAGAAATCCGCAAGCTGTCCAAGCCCTGCGATGACGACAAGTCCATCGCCCAGGTGGGCACCATTTCCGCCAACTCCGACGAAGAAGTGGGCCGCCTGATTGCCGACGCCATGAAGAAGGTGGGCAAGGAAGGCGTGATCACCGTCGAGGAAGGCCAGGGTCTGGAAAATGATCTGGAAGTGGTCGAAGGCATGCAGTTCGACCGTGGCTACCTGAGCCCCTACTTCGTCACCAACCAGCAGAGCATGACCGCTGAGTTGGAAGACCCCTATATCCTCATTCACGACAAGAAGATCTCCAACATTCGGGATCTGCTCCCGGTGCTGGAAAACGTGGCCAAGTCCAACCGGCCGCTGATGATCGTGGCTGAGGAAATTGAAGGCGAAGCCCTGGCCACCCTGGTGGTCAACAACATCCGCGGCATCGTGAAGGTTGCTGCCGTGAAGGCCCCTGGCTTCGGCGATCGCCGCAAGGCCATGCTGGAAGATCTGGCTGTGCTCACCGGCGGCACCGTGATCTCCGAAGAAGTGGGTCTGTCGCTTGAGAAGACCACCCTGGATCACCTGGGTACCGCCAAGAAGGTGCAGGTCTCCAAGGATGACACCACCGTGGTTGACGGCGGTGGTGACAACAAGCGCATCAAGGAGCGGGTCGACCAGATCCGTGGCCAGATCGAGGATGCCAGCTCCGATTACGACAAGGAAAAGCTGCAGGAGCGGGTTGCCAAGCTGGCCGGCGGTGTGGCCGTGATCAAGGTCGGTGCCGCCACCGAAGTGGAAATGAAAGAGAAGAAGGCCCGCGTGGAAGATGCCCTGCACGCCACCCGCGCCGCCGTGGAAGAAGGCATCGTGCCTGGCGGTGGCGTGGCCCTGCTGCGTGCCCGCGTGGGTATCGAGAAGCTCACCGGCGCCAACACCGACCAGAACACCGGTGTGGACATCCTGCGTCGCGCCATGGAAGAGCCGCTGCGTCAGATCGTCTACAACGCCGGCGGCAAGCCGGACGTGGTGGTCTCCAATGTGGCCGATGGCAAGGACAACTTCGGCTTTAACGCCGCCACCGGTGAGTACGGTGACATGGTCGAGTTCGGTATTCTGGACCCGACCAAGGTGACCCGGACGGCACTGCAGAACGCCGCTTCCGTGGCCGGCCTGATGATCACCACCGAAGCCATGGTGGCTGATATGCCGAAGGAAGACGACAACGCCGGTGCCGGCGCCGATATGGGCGGCATGGGTGGAATGGGTGGCATGGGCGGCATGATGTAAGACGCCTGCCATCCGGCAAAACATCCTTCGGGATGATTCAGGCCCTGTCTCTTCGGAGGCAGGGCCTTTTTTTGTTTCCACTTATCGGCGGGTGTCTACTGCCGGTCACTGTGGGAAGCCGCCATGCCGCCATTCAGGACTTGGATTCGGTATCATGAGAAGTATACGCTGATTTTCTCAATCTGGCCCCGGCTTCGTGCTATGTTAGGGAAAGTGAGCCCACTAGCAAGTTGTCATTTTTCCTGAGCAGAAAGGCTTCAGCATGTCCGAAGAGACAGCGGGAGGGAGTTGGAAGTCCCGTTATGAGACAGCACTCCAGAAGATGTCCGAAGAAGCTGGGGCGGCTGAGCAACTGGAGGCCCGTCTGCGTGCCGCCATCAGTCGTCTGGCCGTGCTTGGCCTGGGTGGGGATCGGGAATTGGACCGGCGACTGGAAAAGCTGCGCGAAGCGATCCACCTGGAATCCGCCAGTGATGATGTCCTGAAGCTGGTGGATGGTGTCAGCGCTCGGGTCCGCCTGCTGGCCGAAGAGGATATTTCCCAGCAGCCCGTGCAGGGCGATGATGCCTACCGCCGTTTCCTGACGAATCTCCTGCTGCTCCTGCGCCAGACCGCACCGGACGACGCCCGGGTTTTTAGCCTGCTTAGCCGGGTTCGGGGTGCTGGGCAGCATGATCTGCCCGCCCTTTCCATGGCGGTGGAGAACCTGGTTACCCAGAAGTTGAGCAGTGCCGAGCGCAAGTCGAATGAGAACGGTCTGTTTGGGAAACTGTTTGGTGGCGGGGGAGACAGCCCGGAGGACAAGGGCAATCAGGCCATGCAGTTATTGCTTGAGCGCTTGCATCAGCACAGGGCCCGGGAACAGCAGCATGCCTTCGACGACCTCAAGCGTCGTTTGAAGCATGAGGGCTCGCGAGCCCTGATACCGGTAGCGGCGGAAGTGGCCGAACTGTTGGAGCGAGAAACCCGGCCCCAGCCATCCAGTCCGGCCAGCAACGAGCCCGGGAAACGGGCCGCTGAATTCCCCTTGCCCGGTGGCAAGCCCTTGTCGCAGGTGGTGCTGGCCTTGCGCTTGCCCGATGAATTTGCGGATACCGCCGATGCCCTGGTTCGCCAGGCGGATGAAGTCTTTTCCGATCCCAAACGCCTCACCGGCTGGTTGGCCGAGTTGACCGGGGTGATTCGGCATTTCCGCACGCAGCTGGAACAGGAGCGCAAGGGACTGCACCATTTCCTGGAAAAGACCCTCAGTCGCCTGGCGGAGCTGGATGGGCATTTTGATGCCGAAGATGAAGAGCGTCGGCGGGCCGCGGAAAAGGCCCATGGCCTGGATCAGCAGCTGGACAGCGAGTTGTCACGGCTGCGCCATTCCCTGTCGGATGGACAGGATATGAGCCAACTGCAGCAGCAGATCACCCGTCATGTGGATTCCCTGGGCAAGGGGATTCGCCTGCGCCGGCAGCTGGACGATGATCGAGAGCGGGCCATGGAGCGCCGATTGCGGGAAATGCGTGAGCGGGTGGCCGATCTGGAGAAGGAAAGCGATCAGCTTCGGGACAGCCTGCGCACGGCTTCCCGGCGTTCGGTGCTGGATCCCCTGACTCGCTTACCCAACCGTCGGGCCTGGAATGAGCGGGTGGCCTATGAATGGGCCCGCCAGCAACGTCGGTCCCGTCCCTTGTCGCTGATTATCTGTGCCCTGGACGATATCAGTCTGATCAATGATCGCCTGGGGCCGGAGGCGGGGGATGTGGCTATCGCCGATTTTGCCGAAAAGCTGGCGGCATCGACCCAGCCGGGCGATTTCGTGGCCCGCCTGGAAGGGGTGGAGTTTGCCCTTCTGCTGCCGGATGTGGATTCTGATGATGCCCTGGAGGCAGCCCGGCTATTGAGCGAGCGATTGACGGGTGGCGATTTCGTCTATGAAGACATTCCCTTTTCCCTCTCGGGGGTGTTCGGCCTGGCCGAATTCGGGGAACAGGATAGCCCCGAGGCGGTGGTCAGACGGGCCCGCCAGGTTCTTCACGAGGCCCGGCTTGAGGGGGCGGTGTATCGCCTGGCGCCCCTCCCGGTGCCCGAGCAGGAAAAGCACGGTTGAAGTGGGCCTAGAATAGCGAAGCACCCGGCCGACGCCCCTGGTTCATGCTGTTTTCTCGATGAACCAGCATTGGTGAATCCGCTGATTGCGGCGAAAATCCTCGGGAATGCTGGGCCCGCTCATGTCCTTTATTGATATCCCCTCACCAGCTTCAAATGCCATTTTGAAATTTCTCAGATTGCAGGAGAAGATCAGCAGGCCTCCCGGACGCAGGCGGTCCAGGCTGAGTTGAATCAGCTGCTGATGGTCCCGCTGGATATCCAGGGTGGTGTCGGTGTTGCTGGAGTTGGAGAAGGTGGGCGGGTCCAGCAGGATCAGATCCCATTGCGCCCGTTCAGTGGCCAGCCATTGCACGCAGTCGGCCTTGATCAGGCGATGATCGCCCTGGTCGAAACCGTTGAGGTGCAGATTGCGCCGGGCCCAGTCCAGATAGGTCCGGCTCAGGTCCACGCTGGTGGTGCTCTTGGCCCCGCCTAAAGCCGCCTGGACCGTGGCGGTTCCCGTGTAGGCGAAGAGATTGAGCATGTCCTTGCCCGCCGCCCGTTCCCGCACCCACTGGCGGACGGGGCGGTGATCCAGAAACAGGCCGGTATCCAGATAATCCGTGAGATTGACCTCCAGGCGGGCCGGGCCCTCGTGCACCGCCAGGGTCAGGCCCCGGTCTCCCAGGCGGCCGTATTGCTGGCTGCCCTTTTGCGGGCGCCGGGTCTTGAGGTGAACGTTTTCACCCGGCAACCCCAGGGCCCGGGCGATGGCGGCCAGCCCGGCGGCTAGGCGGCGTTCGGCCTTGGCCACGGAGATTTCCTTGGGCGGGGCGTACTCCTGGACCACGGCATGATCACCGTAGCGGTCCACGGCCAGGGCGAATTCGGGAATGTCGGCGTCATAGACCCGATAGGCATCGGTCTCGGCCCGCTTGAGCCAGCGCTTTAGGTGCTTGAGGTTCTTCTCCAGGCGGTTTTCCAGGTCCCGGCCTTCCCGCGGCGGTGGCGCCCACAGGCTTACCAGACGGCAGTCGATGGTCCCGTTGCGAAAACGCTGCTCCTTGCGTCGGTCCAGACCGGTATGCCGGCAGAAGCCGATGTCCGGGGTCAGCAGGCTTACTGCCCAGCCGTGCATGGGCCCGCGCAGGCGCTCGCCCAGTTCGCTGAACAGGGCGGGCAGGCTTTCCCGCTCCTCCATGCGCTCCCCATAGGGGGGGTTGCTGATCACCAGGCCGCGTTCAGTGCCCGGCGGCGGGCGCAGTTCACCGGCCTCGCGCTGGGCAAAAATCAGCCAGCCGTCCAGCCCGGCGCTCTGGGCATTGCGGCGGGCCGAATCCACCGCGTTGGCGTCCCGGTCATAGCCCACCAGACGGGCCTCGGGGGGCTCCAACTCACTCAAGGCCTTGCGTGCCGGCTGGCGAATGGAGCGCCATAGCTCGATGTCATGTTTCGGCCAGCCGTGAAAACCCCAGCGCTTGCGATAGGCCCCCGGGGCGATGCCGGCCTTCATCAGGGCCGCTTCGATGACCAGGGTGCCGCTGCCGCAAAAGGGGTCCACCAGATGATCCTGTTCCGGCCAACCGGCGGCCATGAGCAGGGCGGCGGCCAGGTTTTCCTTGATGGGGGCGGTCATCTGACGGCCCCGGTAGCCGCGCCGGTGCAGGGGCCCGCCGCCCAGGTCCCGGGCCAGACTGATGCGCTCGCCATCAAAGTGGACATGGAACAGCACATCCGGGGCCTCCGGATCCAGCTCCGGGTGGGCGCGGCCATTGGCGGCCAGGCTGTCCACGATGCCGTCCTTGACCCGCTGGCGGCCGAAACGGCTGTGGCGGATCCAGCTGCCGGTGCCGTGGAAGTCGATGGCAATGGAGGCGTCTTCGGGGATCTGTGATGCCCAGTCCACACCGGCGAGGGTTTTGGTCAAGGCTTCGTCCGTATGCGCCGGACCCTCACCCAGGGGGTCAAGCACCCGGGCAGCCACCCGGCTGTAAAGACAGGCCCGGTAGACCCCGCCCAGATCGGTCTCGGCCACCAGCCGACGACCGCCCCGTTCCACGATCTCAAGACCCAGGGCTTGCAACTCTTTTTCCAGCCAGGGGCCGCAATGGGGCGGGCAAAGCACGGTAATTCTCACAATCGGTCTCCGGTTCGGTCTTGATCGCTTATCGGGGGCGCCATGATAACCCGTGATCGCACCGGCAGGGGCTGGCCGCTGCCCCACCCATCGGTCATCATGGCCCCTTGTAACCACGGAGGAGGCATCGGTGCCCCAGCAACTGCGCGAGGACTACCCGGATTTGGCGGACAAGGGCCTGGAACACGTTCTGGCCGTCAGCCCCTATATCGAACATGCCTTTGCTCGCGATGAGGGCCTGGCCGAGTGGCTGCTGACAGCGGATCGGCTGGAGACGGTACAAAGCCCCGAGGCCATTGCCGAACGCTGGGCGGGGCTCCGCGAGATGGAACAGGAGGCCGACTTGATGCGGGCCCTGCGCCGGGCCCGCAACCGGGAAATGGTGCTCTGTCTCTGGCGGGACCTGCAGGGCTGGGCCTCGCTGGCCGAAACCCTGGCGGCCTTGAGTGCCACGGCGGATACCCTGATCAGTGCGGCCCATGACTGGGCCGAGGCCAAGCTCCAGGCCCGCCATGGCATCCCCCGCAACGCCGAGGGCGAGGTCCAGTCCCTGGTGGTGCTGGCCCTGGGCAAGCTGGGCGGCCAGGAACTGAATTTCTCCTCCGATGTGGATCTTATCTTTGTCTTCCCCGAGGCCGGGGAGACCGACGGTGAGCGCTGCCTGGACAATGAGCCTTTCTTTGTCCGCCTGGGCCAGCAAATGATCCGGCTCTTGGATGAGACCACCGCCGACGGCCAGGTCTATCGCGTGGACATGCGTCTGCGCCCCTTCGGGGCCAGTGGGCCCCTGGTGATGAATTTCACCGGGGTGGAAACCTATTACCAGCTCCATGGCCGGGAATGGGAGCGCTATGCCCTGATCAAGGCCCGCCCGGTGGCGGGGGATATTGAAGCCGGCGAAGACTTGATGAAGACCTTGCGGCCCTTTGTATATCGCCGCTACCTGGATTACTCGGTCTTCGGCTCCCTGCGGGACATGAAACAAGGGATTCGCCGGGAGGTCCGCCGCAAGGGCCTGGAAGCTAACATCAAGCTGGGCCGAGGCGGGATCCGGGAGATCGAGTTCATCGCCCAGCTCTTTCAGTTGATTCGCGGCGGTCGTGAGCCGGCCCTTCAGAGCCGTCGTCTGCTGCCGGTGCTGGCGGCCATCGGTGAGCAGGGTCATCTGGAGAAGACCACGGTGGCCGAGCTGAGCCAGGCTTATGAATGTCTGCGCCGCCTGGAGAACCGTATTCAGGGCCTGCACGATGCCCAGACCCATGATCTGCCCCGGGATTCGGACGACCAGGCCCGCCTGTTGAAAGCCATGGACATGGCGGAATGGTCGGAACTGGAGGACAGGGTGGCGGCGGTTCGCCAGACCGTGGCGGCCGCCTTTGACGATGTCTTCGTGGGCCCGGCCTTACCGGAAGAGCAGCAAAGCGGCAATGCCTTCGCCGATCTCTGGCAGGACCGCCTGGATGAGGCGCCCGCCGACAAGCTACTGCGGCGAACCGGTTTCGAGGACCCGGCCCGGGCCCGCCAATTGCTGGCCAGTCTGCGTGAATCCCATCCGGTGCGTCGCATGGGCGAACGCGGGCGTCAACGCCTGGATCGCCTGCTGCCCTCGGTGCTGCACCTGGCCGCCGGCAAGGACAACGCCGTGGCCACCCTGCAGCAGATGTTGCAGGTGGTGGAGGCGATCGCCACCCGTACCGCTTACCTGGCCCTGCTGGTGGAAAACCCCCGGGCCCTGGAGCACCTGGGCCGCTTGTGTTCGGCCAGTCCCTGGGTGGCGGATCGGATTGCCCGCCACCCCCTGTTGCTGGATGAGCTGATTGATCCGCGCATCTTTCAGCAGGCCCCGGCCCCGGAGGACTATGCCCAGGAGCTGGATGCCCTGCTACGCCCGGCCGGCGAGGACCTGGAACGGCTCATGGATGGGCTGCGGGAGTTTCATCAGGCGGTGGTGCTTCGGATTGTGGCCGCCGATATCAACGGTACCCTGAGCGCCCGCCAGGCCAGTGATCGTTTGACCTTGCTGGCCGAGCTGATTCTCGACCGGGTCCAGTCCATTGCCCGGGCCGATCTGATCCGCCGCCATGGCCATCCCCGCTGCCAGGATCCCGAGCCCCGGGAGCCGGGTTTCATCACCGTGGCCTACGGCAAGCTGGGCAGCCATGAACTGGCCTATGGTTCCGATCTGGACCTGGTCTTTCTGCATGACAGTGCCGGCGAGGAACAGCAGACCGATGGCGAGCGTTGCCTGGATAACGGCCAGTTCTTCGCCCGCCTGGCCCAGCGGATTATCCACCAGCTGGCCACCCCCACCCCGGCGGGGGTGCTGTATGAAGTGGATACCCGCCTGCGGCCCAGCGGTGCATCCGGCTTGCTGGTGAGTGGACTGGCGGCCTTTGTCCAGTACCAGAGCGAGAAGGCCTGGACCTGGGAGCACCAGGCCTTGCTGCGGGCCCGGGCGGTGGCCGGGGAGGCCGGGCTGCGGGATCGTTTCGAGCAGGCCCGCCGGGAGATACTGGCCCGGCCCCGGGACGAGGCCGGGTTGCGGGACGATATTGTGGCCATGCGATCCCGCATGCTGGAAAGCCATGCCAGCGGCGAGGATGATCCCAAGCGGGATGCCGGCGGCCTGGTGGATATCGAGTTCCTGGCCCAGTACTGGGCCCTGCGCCATGCTGCGGACCACCCCGAGATTCTCGCCCGCACCAGCACCATCGGCCTGTTGGAGGCCCTGGCCGAGGCCGGCTGTATTGAGCGGGCCCAGGCCGAGACCCTGGCCGAGGCCGCCGAGCAGCTGAGAGCGGCCATCCATGCCCGGACCCTGGCGGGGGATCGGGCCATCCGACAGGCCGAATCCCTGGCCGAGGTACGTAGCGAGGTGGCCCGGATCTGGGATCAGACTCTGGTATAATTGCCAGGCTTTCCGGGCGGCCCGCGATCGGGCCGGGTTCAATCTTTTGGAGGTTGCTGTGGCAGATAACAAGGCCGAGGCGGTTGCCCGTAATCAGGCGACGCCCAACGATCAAATGCGCTATGAAGTGAGCCGGGAGGATTTTCCCGTGCATTGCCCCCAGCCCAGCATGAGTCTCTGGAATTCCCACCCCCGGGTCTACATCCCGGTGGCCGAGCAGGGTGAGGCCCGCTGTCCTTATTGTGGCGCGCTATACGTTCTGACCGATCGCTGATCCGGTCATGGCCGCGCCCGCTGCCCTGTTTGCCCCCGTCAGTGGCCCGGGCGGTTCCGGTGAGTACTACCGCTGCCTGGCCATCGCCCGCGCACTCCAGGCCCGTTGTCCCGAGCTGGACATCCATTTCCTGATTCACCAGGAGGTGAGTCTGGAACGGGACGAACGCTTCCATTACCACCCCATTCCGGACAGCCCCACAAAGTCGGTGGGGGAGGTGGTGGAAGCCTTGCGCCGGATTCGCCCGTCGCTGGTTCTGTTTGATTCCGCCGGTCGCATGACCCAGTTCCGCGCCGCCCGTCGGGTGGGCGCCAAACTGGCCTGGCTGAGTGATCGCCCCAACAAGCGCTGGAAGGGCTTTCGCTGGCGGATGATGGCCTTGCTGGATCTGCATCTGATGGCGGCCTCAGGCCAGGCCAATCCCCGTCTGGGTCTCCTGGAACGTTTCAAGCTTCGCTTCTTTCCCCGCCTGCGCACCCGGTTTTTCAGCGGCATTGCCCCGGCCCCGGATGCGGACCGCCGACGGGCCCTGTGCCAGGCCCATGATCTGCCCGAATCCGATTATGTGATCCTGGCGCCGGGGGGGGGCGGTTATACCCACCAGGGGCGCCCGGTGCCCGAGATCATGCTGGACGCAGCCTCCCGCATCCATGAACAGACCGGACTAGCCTGCGTGATGGTCATGGGCCCCCAGTACCGGGGCGACAGCCATGAGCATGAGACGGTGCGGGTGATCGACAGCCTGCCCACCGAGGACCTGACCCAGCTGCTGCACGGGGCGCGCCTGGCGGTGATCGGGGCCGGCAGCATGATGACCGCCCAGACCCTGTCCCTGGAAGTGCCGGCGGTGATAGTCCCGGCCGGCGGCGACGATCAGCCGCCTCGGATCGCCGATTTCTCCCGCCGCGGCCTGGCCACCGCCGCCAGCATGGATGAACAGTCCATCACCGATGCCGCCGTGGCCCTGGCTCAAGACCCGGATCGCCAGCGCCAACAGCAGCAAGCGGTTCACGCCGTCGGCATCCGCAATGACGTTGTCGACGTCGCCAAGACCCTCCAGGCCCTAATCGAAAAACACGCCTAAAGCCTTGTCGATTTCCGGCTGCCTCCTTCGACCAGTCAATGGGAGGGATGCGTTTCCAGTGGGACGTATGCCGCTATTGTTCTTGACGGGCAGGAGGAATCAGCGTGAAAGAGGTGAATATCTATCTCAATTTCCCGGGCACCACCGAGGCGGCCTTCAATTTCTACCGCAGCATTTTCGGGGGCGAGTTCATGGGCGGCATCATGCGTTTTCGGGATTTCCCCCCGATGGAAGGCATGGAAGACTGGCCGGCCATGAAGGAAGAAGAGCTGGACCTGGTGGGTCATGTATCACTTCCAATTACCGAACACACCACCCTGATGGGAACCGATATGGTTTCAAACATGCCGGGTCAGCTGGTCAGCGGTAACAATTTCCAGATCACCCTGGAGACCGATAGCGCCGAGGAGGCCGAGGTGCTTTTTGGCAAGTTGTCTGAAGGTGGCCGGGTTGTGATGCCCTTGAGCGAAACCTTCTGGGCGGAACAGTTCGGTGCCTGTGTGGACCCCTTTGGCGTGCATTGGCAGCTAAACTACACGGGCAGCCGTGTCATGCCCACTTAAGCATCGGTGCCGGAGAGGTCGGCTTTATTCTATACTGATGCCGTGCTTGCAATGTCATAAGGAGGGAAGCATGAGCACGAAGGAAACCTGCAAGGGGGCTTGCCTGTGTGGTGCGGTGCGTGTCTCGGCCACCATCAAAAGCCGTGATATTGGTGCCTGTCATTGCGCCATGTGTCGTCAGTGGGGCGGCGGTGGACCCATGTTTGCGGTTGAATGCGAAGAGGATGTGGCTTTCGAGGGCGAGGACCATGTTGCCCTGTTCAGCTCCTCGGAATGGGCGGAGCGGGGTTTTTGCCGTGCTTGCGGCACCCATCTCTTCTATCGCTTGAAGGAAGGCGGGCATTACGCCCTTCCGGTGGGCTTGCTGGGGGATGATATCCAGTGGCGGTTCACCGATCAGATCTTCATCGATCGCAAGCCGGCCTTCTATGATTTTTCCCAGGACACGAGAAATCTCACCGAGCAGCAGGTCTTCGAACTCTTCGCCGGCGATTGAAGGGCTGAGGGGGCCTACTTTTTGACGTGCTTGCCCCCGGTCCAGCCGCCGGGGGACAGCACCCGGTTGCCCAAGTCCTTGGGGCTGTCTTCCAGGTCGGTGGCCATGGAATCATTCCAGCGGTTGAGAAAGCCGTAAAGACTAACCGCGCCCAGGATCTCCACGATCTGGCCCTCGTCCCAGTGTTCCCGCAGGCGGGCAAAGAGCTCGGCGTCCACGGCATTGGGTACCGAGCCCGCCGCCAGGGCAAAGTCCAGGGCCACCCGCTCGGCTTCACTGAAATGGGGGCTGGTCTGGTACGCCCAGACAGCTTCTACTTTCTCCGAGGGCACCCCCTTGATCTGGGCGGCAACCAGGGAATGGGCCTCGCAATACTGACAGCCCGCCGCCCGGCTGGCGAAGTGGGCAATCAGGCGCTTAAAGCCTGCATCCACGCTGCCCTCGGGGTCCATCACCGCCTTGGTCAGCTCCCCGAAGCCCTTCACCATCTTCGGCCGGCGCTGCATGGTCAGCAGGCTGTTGGGCACAAACCCCAGGATGTCCTCGAAAATGGCGAAGTCCTCCGCCAGTTCCGGCGTGGTGTCTTTCGACAAGGGTTTCATATGGGCCATGTTGTCGGCTCCTGTCTCGGGTTCACTATCCAGATCTCATGCCGTAGGAGCGGATTTATCCGCGATTAGCTTTCCAATGCCACGGTGGTGCTCACGGCCAATCGCGAATGAATTCGCTCCTACGATGATTGCATCAAACCATCCAGCTTCTCGGTCACCTCGTCCACAGTGATGCGTTCCATCACCTGCGGATTCCGTACCCGGGTGCCCCAACGGACCTCGTCCACAGTCTTGCCGGTCTCTTCCTTCAGGGCCCGGGGGTAATGGTTCACACACCATTGGCGCGAGTAATAGGGGCCGGTGCGGTCCGGGTTGGAGCTGGCGTAGAGCCCGATTACCGGGGTGCCGGCGGCGGTGCCCATATGAGCCGGGCCGGAGTCGGGGCAGAGTACGGCCCGGGACCGTCGAATCAGGGCAAAGAGTTGTTTCAGGGAGGTCTGGCCCACCCGATTCACCGGCTTGTGTTGGCAATGGCCCATGATGGCCTCGGCCATGGCCTTTTCCCGCGCCGTGGGTCCGCCGGTGAGTATCGTCTGCAGGCCATGGATTCGGGCGGCGTGATCGATCACCGCCGCATAGCGTTCCGCCCGCCAGTCCCGGAAGTTGTGCGCCCTTTGGCTGGCGCAGGGGCTGATCAGCAGGGCCGGGCGATCATCGGGAATATGCTGCCGGGCGAAAGCCTCATCCGCGGCGGGGACGGGGATATCCCAGCGCGGCTGGCGGATGTCCGCGCCCAGATGGGCGGCGAAGGACAATAGCCCTTCCATGACATGCTGGCGGGGTGTGGCGGGGATGGCTTCATTGGTGAACAGCCACTGGTAATCCCGGGCCCGGGCCCGGTCAAAACCGATCCGTCGCCGGGCCGGGATCAGGCGGCTGGCCACACTGGCGCGCAGGGCAATCTGCATGTGCAAGAGGGCATCAAAGGAGGTCTTGCCAATGGCCGAGCGCAAGGCCCGGTAGCCGGCCCATCCAGCCCTTTTGTCGAAACTGATAAACTCGACGCCTTCAATGTCACCCACCAGGCTTGCTTCCAGGCGGCCGATCACCCAGGTGATGCGGCTGTCGGGGAATTGATCCTGCAGGGCCCGCAAGACCGGGACGGTGTGGCAGACATCACCGATGGCTGACAGTCGCAGCAGGGCAATGCGCTCAAGCACAGCGGCATCAGGGTCGGAAGCATTGGGGGAATGGTTTGCCATGCGTGAAATAGTACTGTCTCAAAGCCGGGTGGAAGGCGATCACATCCTATACGATGCCAGCAGCCTGGACCAGCCAGCACCGAATCACTTCGACCCCGCTTGGTGGCGGGCCCAGGATCGCCTGGCGGGGGAGGCCCAGGGGCGGGGCAGCGCCTATTTCCTCAAGGGCTTCGATGGCGACTGGGTCCTGCGCCACTTTCGCCGCGGCGGCTGGATCGGCCGCTGGGTGGATGACCGTTATCTGTTCACCGGCCTGGAACGCAGCCGCCCCTTCCGCGAATTGCGGCTGCTGGCCCGGCTTTGTTCCGCCGGCCTGCCGGTGCCTCGGCCGGTGGCGGCGCGCTTGAGCCGCCAGGGATTGAGCTACCGGGCCGATTTGCTCATCGAGCAGGTTCCCGGCACCCCCCTGGGCAGTTTGCTGGAGAGCGACCAGGCGGATATGGATGCCTTTCGGCGGGTGGGGTCGGTCATTCGTCGTTTTCATCAAGCCGGTGTCTTCCATGCCGATCTCAATGCCCGCAATATTCTGGTGTCCGATCAGGCCGTGTATCTGATCGATTTCGACCGGGGCGCCCTGCGTTCTCCCGGGGCATGGAAGCGACATAATCTGGATCGCCTGCAACGGTCCTGCAAGAAAATCCTGGGCCCGCGTTGGGCCGATGAACCCCGATGGGGGCAAGCCTGGCTTGTCCTGGAACAGGCATACGAGGTGACCAACTCAGCATGAACCAGTTTCGCGGACTGTTTACCCAGCTAATTATTCTGCCCGTCACCATCACGCTCATCATCCCTATGATGCTGGTGGCCATCTTGAAGCTGCTGATCCCCATCCGAGTCTTTCGCCGGCGTTGTACCCGTATCGTGCTGGGGATCGGTGAGCTCTGGGCCTGGCTGGTAACCGGGGTCTTCCGCTTCGCTCACCAGACCCGCTATGAGATCAACCCGCTGCCACCGGTGGACCGTGATCATTCCTATCTCGTGATCTGCAACCACCAGTCCTGGGTGGACATACCGGTGCTCATGGCGGTCTTTGACGGGCGGGTTCCCTTCTATCGTTTCTTTCTCAAAAAGCAGCTCATGTGGCTGCCCTTTCTGGGTATCGCTTTCTGGGCCCTGGAATACCCCTTCATGCAACGCCATTCAAAAGCCTATCTGGAAAAACATCCGGAAAAGCAGGGCGAGGACTTAAAAATCACCCAGAAAGCCTGTGCGAAAATGCGTGGCATCCCAGCCACCATTATCAACTACCCGGAAGGCACCCGCTGCACCCCGACCAAGCAGGCGAAACAGGGCTCACCCTACAAGCATTTGCTGCGGCCCAAGGCGGGTGGCATCTCCTTCGTCCTCTCCTCCATGGGCGACCAGCTGGATGCCCTGCTGGATGTCACCATCCACTATCCCGATGGTGTCCCCGGTTTCTGGCAGTTCCTGTGCAACGGCGTCTCACGTATCCAGGTGGATGTGCAAAAACGCCCCCTTCCCAAGGATCTGCTCCACGGCGACTACCAAAACGACCCCGAATTCCGTCAACGCTTCCAGACCTGGGTCAATCAGCTATGGGAAGAGAAAGATCAACGGCTGGAGGCAATGAAGGGTTAGTCTCACGCCTTAGCGTGAGTCCCCCTGTTTTTTCCGCCGCTTCTCGTGCTTGCGGTGTTCGGTGGTTTTGAAGCGGTTGTGGGTCCAGAGGTATTGCTCGGGGATCTTTCGGGCTTCGGCCTCGATGAGTTTGTTCACCGTGGCGCCGTCTTCTTCCGGGCTCATTTCGGCCATGCCTTCGATGGGTGGGTCGATGCGTAGCTGATAGCCCTGTTTGCCGGGCAGGCGTTCCACCCAGAAGGGCATGACGGTGGCGCCGCTGATTCTCGCCAGTCGATGGGTGGCCGGGTTGGTGGGGGCGGGCACGCCGAAGAAGGGCACGGTGACCGAGTTGCTGCCCTGGTAGCCCTGGTCCGGGGCGTACCAGACCGTCATGTTGTTCTTGAGGCTTTTGAGCAGTTCCCGGACGGAATCCCGGGGGATGGCCTTTTCAAAATGGGCTTCCCGGCGGTTCTTGCTGATGGTTTCCAGCAGGGCGTTGCGGTTGGGCCGGTACATGAGATGAAAGGGGCGGTAGAGAGACAACAACCGGCCACCGATCTCCAGGGTGGTGAAGTGGGCGGAGAGCAGGATCGCACCCTTGCCCTTCTCGAGAGCCGCATCCAGATGCTCCAGGCCTTCGATCCGTACCAGGCGTTTTAAGCGGCGGTCCGAGGCCCACCAGCACATGCCGATCTCAAACAGGGCAATCCCCAGTGCCTTGAAGTGTTCCCGAATCAGATGTTGGCGCTTGTCTTCGGACCAGTCCGGGTAACAGACCCGCAGGTTGTATTCCGCCACCCGCTGACGCCGCCCGGCGAGTTTCTGCATGATCACCCCCAAGCCCCGGCCGACCCGGAGCTGGAGGGGGTAGGGCAGCAGGATGGCCAGGCGCAGCAGGCCAAAGCCCAGCCAGCCAATCCAGTATTTCGGGTGTAATGGGGCTTTCATGCTTGAGTTGCTCATTTCACTGATTGGGTTATAAGGCGGTTTTTAAAGTTAAACGATAGCATTACAGAGGTTATCGGCGATTGATGTGGGAGCGGCATTCCTGCCGCGATGAGGTTGCCGGCTGGCCATTGTCGCGGCAGGAATGCCGCTCCCACTGTTCATGCTGATTCCCCTCGTTACCGCCCCTTTAAATAACGGGCCTTGCGCCAGCGTTTGTGGAGCTTGGTCTTGAAGCGGTCGAAAGACCAGAAATACTGCTCCGGCATTTTGCGAATCTGTTCTTCCAGCACGGCGTTGGTGCGAACGGTGTCGGCGGCCGGATCGTCGCTGGGGAAGTCCTCCAGGGCCGGATGCAGATGCAGGCGATAGCCCCGTGCACCGGGCAATCGTTCCGGGTAAAAGGGTACCACGGGGGCGCCGGTGGCCCGGGCGATCCGCGCGGTGGCGGTATTGGTGGGGGCGGGCTGATTGAAGAAGGGCACCCAGGCGTGGTTGCGCTTCATATAACCCAGGTCCGGGGCGTACCAGACACAGTTTCCCTGCCGCAGGCTGCGCATCAGCTGGCGCACATTATCGCTGGGGATCACCCCTTCGAAGTGGCGGCGCCGGGCCTTTTGCACAATGTATTCCAGCACCGGATTGCGGTTGGGGCGGTACATGAGATGGAAGGGGGTAAACAGGCCCAGCAGCCGGCCGCCGATCTCAAAGGCGGTAAAATGCGCACTCATGATCAAGACGCCCTTGCCTTCGGCCTTGGCCTTTTCCAGATGCTCCAGCCCTTCCACCTGAACCAGGCGGTGCAGGCGGCGGGAGCTGGCCCACCAGCCCAGGCCCAGTTCGAAGATCCCCACCCCCACGGCCCGGAAATGGGCCTGGGCCAGGCGCTTGTGTTCGGCCCGGCTTTTCTCCGGGAAGCAGCGCCGCAGATTGGCATAGGTAAACAAGCGCCAGCGCCAGGCCAGGTAGTAAAGGCCCCGGCCGATCCCCTGGCCGATGAAGACCAGGACCGGAAAGGGCAGCATTAGCATGAGTCGCAACAGACCCAGGCCCAGCCAGGCGGGCCAGTGTCGGGGTGCGAGAGGAAGGGGCGGGGTATCGCTATTGTTATTGGCCATGGGCTTATTATAAAGCCTCGGCTCAGGGGCGCGACCCTCATTCGGCTAGTATCCAGCCCCATGACGGCCAAGGATAAGGTACGGGGAATCGGGACTGGGGATGGAAGCCCGTGATATTATTCGCACCAACGACAACTGGCTGTAAGCAGGGGACTTTTTCGTGCAACTTCCGGATTTTTCCACCGCCCGGGTAATGGTCCTGGGGGATGTAATGCTGGACCGCTACTGGCAGGGGCCCACTGGGCGTATTTCCCCGGAAGCGCCGGTGCCGGTGGTACGGGTCGAGGATGAACAGACTCGGCCGGGTGGTGCCGGCAATGTGGCCCTGAATCTGGCCGCCCTGTCGGTATCGGCCCGTTTGATGGGCTGTGTGGGCGAGGATGAAGCGGCAAGATTGTTGCGCGAGGCCCTGGATGAGGCCGGGATTGCCCATCGCCTGGTGGACTGGCAGCGACCGACCATCACCAAGCTGCGGGTGATCAGCCGGCATCAGCAGTTGATCCGACTGGATTTTGAACAAAGCCCCCCGGGCACGGCCCCGGCCGGCCTGTTCGAGAGCTTTTCCACCGCCCTGCCCGAGACCGGAGTGGTGGTGCTCTCCGACTACGCCAAGGGGGCGCTAGGGGATTGCCCTCGCCTGATCCGGGCCGCCCGCGAGGCCGGCCTGCCGGTGCTGGTGGACCCCAAGGGCCAGGATTTCACTCCCTATCGCGGTGCCACGCTGCTGACCCCCAATCTGGGGGAATTCGAGGCGGTGGTGGGCCCCTGTCCAGACGATGACACGTTGGTTGCTCGGGCGGAGGCCCTGGCCCGGGAGCTTGAGCTGGACGGGCTGCTGGTCACCCGTAGCGAGAAGGGCATGAGCCTGATCCGTCCGGGCCAGCCGCCCCTGCATCTACCGGCCCGGGCGCGGGAAGTCTTTGACGTGACCGGGGCCGGGGATACCGTGATTGCCGTGCTGGCGGCCATGCTGGCAGCCGGTGAAAGCCTGGACGATGCGGCCCGCCTGGCCAATATCGCCGCCGGTCTGGTGGTGGGCAAGTTGGGGGCGGCCACGGTGAGCCCCTCGGAGCTGCGCCTGGCCATGCACGATGCCGGGGCGCCGGAAGCGGCGGTGATGGATCGGGTGACCTTGGGCCATGCCGTTCGCCATGCCCGGGAGCGCGGTGAGCGGGTGGTGATGACCAATGGCTGCTTCGATATCCTCCACGCCGGCCATGTAAGTTATCTGCGGGCCGCCCGGGCCCTGGGCGATCGATTGATCGTGGCGGTGAATGATGATGATTCGGTGCGTCGGCTCAAGGGGGCCGAACGGCCCGTGAATCCGGTGCAGGATCGCATGAGTGTCTTGGCCGGTCTGGAGGCGGTGGACTGGGTGGTGCCATTCTCCGAGGACACGCCCCGGGACCTTATCTGCGAACTGTTGCCGGATTTGCTGGTCAAGGGAGGGGACTATCAGCCCGAGGAGATTGCCGGCCATGACTGCGTGGTGGCCAACGGCGGTCAAGTGAAAATCCTGGATTTCGTAGAAGGCCAGTCCACCACCGGCCTGCTGAATCGCATTCGCCGCAACCCCGCCTGAGCGATTACCGAAAGCATTACAGAGACAAGTGAATGAACCGAGGTCTGTATAACGCGATCCTGGCTGCCCTGATGCCGGTGGCCCTGCCCTGGATGGAATGGCGGGCCCGCCGCCAGGCCGGACGTAGCGATGCCTGGGGCCAGCGTCTGGGGTATGTCTCCGCCGAGGAGAACAGTGCCGGCCCCATCTGGGTGCATGCGGCCAGCGTGGGCGAGGTTCAGGCGGCCTTGCCGCTGCTGCGGGCTTTGGACAATGCCCTGCCGGATCGGGGTCTGGTGGTGACCACCTTTACCGCCGCCGGGGCCCGGCGTCTGGAAGAGGCGGCCGGTGACCGGGTGCGCCGCCTGATGCTGCCCTATGACCTGCCCGGGCCGGTGAATCGTTTTTTGGACCGCATTCAACCGGCCGCCTTGCTGGTGACCGAGACCGAGCTTTGGCCCAATCTCTTTCGCGCCGTCCACGCCCGGGGCATTCCCCTGATGCTGGGCAGTGCCCGTTTGAGTGACAAGGCCACGGCCCGCTATCGCCGGATCGGCGGCTTGATCGCCGAGACCCTGTCCCAGGTGGATCTGATTGCCGCCCAGACCGAGGTGGATGCCGAGCGATTCCGTTCCCTGGGTGCCCCCCTGGATCGGGTAGAGACCCTGGGCAATGTGAAGTTCGATCTGCAGGCGGCCAGCTCCGTGGTGGAGCAGGGCATTGGCTTGCGGCGCAGCCTGTTCGGGGACCGGCCGGTATGGATTGCCGGCAGCACCCGTCAGGGGGAAGAGGAAAAGGTGCTGGATGCCTTTGAGCGGGTTCGCCAGGACCATCCGGATACCCTGCTGGTCTTGGCGCCGCGCCATCCGGAGCGGGGCGGGCAACTCCGTCAACTGGTCAAGGCCCGGGCCTTGCGGTCGGTGAACCGCAGCGAGGGTGGTTCGGCGGACGGGGCCCAGGTCTTTATTCTGGATACCCTGGGCGAGTTAATGACCTTCTACGCCACCGCCGATGTGGCCTTTGTGGGGGGCAGTCTGGTACCGGTGGGCGGACATAATCTGCTGGAGCCGGTGGCGCTGGGGATTCCGGTGTTGACCGGACCGTACTACGACAATGCCGTGGATGTGGCGGACATGCTGATTGCTGCCGGCGCGGTGCGCCGCGTCATGGATGCCCAGGCCCTGGGAGACCGGGTGACGGAATTGCTGGCGGATGGCGGGCTCCGGGCGGACCAGGCGGCCGCGGGCTGGCGGGTGATTGAAGCCAACCGCGGCGCCGTGGACCGCCTGGTTACCCGGCTCGCCCGCTTGATGGGCGAGGAATGGTAGGGGCTTAACTCTCCGGTGGCACCGCCCCTTCGGTGTCCAGTTCGTCCGGGTCCACCTCAACATCTTCCACGAATTCCCCAGGCCGTGCGCCCAGTAGGACATTGATCTCTTCAATGTCGACCATGCCCAGGTCGCCCACGGCGGCCTTCAGGCGCAGCTTGTTGAGCAGAAAATCATACTTGGAGCGGGCATAGCTGGTCTGGGCCTGGAACAGGGCCTGGCGGGCATCCAGCACATCCACCGTGGTCCGGGTGCCGACTTCAAAACCCGCCTGAGTGGAGGTCAGGGCCGTCTGATTGGACTCCACAGCCTGGGCCAGGGCCTGGACCCGCGAGCGTTCCGACAACAGACCCAGATAGGCATCCCGGGCCTGGCGCTCGGCCTGGCGGCGCAGGCGTTCCACGCGGCTGGTCTCGGCCAGCATGCGGGAGCGGGCCTGGCTGGTCTGGGCCACCACCCGACCGCCCTGGAATATCGGCACTTCCAGAGAAAGCCCAAAGCTGTAGCTGTCGGAGACGCTGCGGCCGGTCTCCCGCATATCCGGCGCCCCGGCGACATAGGCATCCTCGTCCTGCTCGAAATCGTTGTAACTGGCCGAGAAGTTGAGGGTCGGATAATGTTCGGCACGGGCTTCGGACAGTCGGGATTCGGCCGCCTGGAGATCGAAACGGGCGGCGATTACCTCCAGATTGTTGGATTGGGCCTGGATGCTCCAGGCCTCCGGGTCGGCCGGGTCCGGCCGGCTGAGGGTCATGTCCTCCACGGGGGCTGCCAATTGCCCGGGATAGATGCCAATGATCTCCCGCAGGCTTTCCCGGCGCAGATTGACGGTTCGTTCGGCGTCGATGCGGTTGGCCACGGCATTGTCATAAGCTGCTCGGGCTTCCTGCACATCGGTAATGGCCACCAAGCCCACTTCGAAACGGCGTTCGGCCCGTTCCTTCTGGCGCTCAATCGCCTGTTCGTTGGCTTGTGCAGAGGCCTGCTCATCCAGGGCCGCGAGCAGGTCGAAATAGGCTTCGGCGCTTCGGATCACCAGGTCCTGCATGGCGGTTTCATACTCGGCCTCGGCCGCGGCCACTTCGGAACGGGCCCGCCCCAGGGCCTGAAAGCGGCCCCAGTCGAACAGGGTCTGGTTCAGCGTCAGGTTCAGGGTGGTGGTATCCGAATGGGTAATAACGGGGTCGGGCAGTTGCACTTCGCCCACGGTCTGGCGCTGGGCTTCCTGGCGGCCGGTACTGTATTCCGCGCTCAGGGACAGCTGGGGCAGGACATTGGCTCGTTCCAGCGGCCAGGCTTGCTGGGCGGCGTCCCGGTTGGCCCGGGCTTCCTTGATGGCCGGGTCATTGTCCACGGCCAGCTGATAAACATCGATCAGGGTCATGGTGTCATTGTCGGCCTGGGCCAGGGCGGGGGCGCTGCCCAGGGCCAGGGCGGTCCCCAGGGCGAGACCCAGTGAGAAAAATCGCGGTGACATGGTCACGACTCCTTTTGCGATATGGTGTTGTACCCAACTATATCAGTTGATTGGGAGAAATCAACCACTGTGTTGTGTTTTCATTGCTGCATTCCGGGCTAATACCGGGGGATCTGGGGATCGACTTCCCGGGACCAGGCGTCGATACCGCCCTCCAGGTTGAGGACTCTTTCAAAGCCATTGCGTTCCAGAAAATCTGCCGCCATGGCGCTTCGGATTCCGTGATGGCAGAGCATGATGAGATCCCGCTCCCGGGGTAGTTGCGTCAGGGACTGAGGTAGCTGGGCCATGGGGATATGCAGGGCAGGGTCCAGTCGGGCCATTTCCAGTTCGGCCGCTTCCCGGACATCCACCAGACAGGCATCGCCTGCGGAGAGGCGCTGTTGGGCATTGTGGGGGGAGATCCGTTTCATCTTGTCTCCTCCGCCCGGGCCGGATGGGGCTCTAGAATTGGAATTGACGATCCTCGTAGGCGTCGATCAGCGGCGGCAGGTTGGTTTCGAAGAGAAACTCCCGGGACCAGTCATCCTCGCCCACTCGAGTCATCAACTGTGCCTGCATGACCGGGGCCTTGCCGGTCACCACGAACAGACGGCCGCCCACCGACAAATGCTGGCGGAAGCTGTCGTGCAGATCCGGCATGGAGCCGGTCACCACGATCACGTCATAGCGCTCATTGGTCCACTCCAGGGAGGCGGCATTCTCCTGTTGGGCCCGGAGTTGCTTGAAGCCGAGGTCCTTCCAGACCGACTCGGCATCCCGCACAAAGTTCTCGAAGCAGTCCACGCTTAGAATCTGTCCGCCCAGTTCCGCCATGCAGGCGGCCAGATAGCCGCTGCCCGTGCCCACTTCCAGCACCGATTCACCCGGTTGAATGTTTACGGCCTGTAGCACCCGGCCTTCCACCTTGGGCTGCATCATCATCTGGCCATGATCCAGGGGGATATTGGCCTCGGAAAAGGCCAGGCCCTTGTAGGCGTCGGGCACGAAGCGTTCCCGGGGCACATTGGTCATGACTTCCAGCACCCGGGGATCAAGTACCTCCCAGGTCCGAACCTGGCATTCAACCATCATCATCCGGGAGTGAGCGATATCCTGAACGGGAGCAGCGTTCTGTGCAGTCATGGTGGCTTCTTCTGGCGCGTGTTTCGGGGTCGCCAAGGATAAGGCCAGCGCGCCTACAAGGCAAGCGGGCAGCTTGTTCACGGAAGGCCCTGTTTGGTTACTGTCGGGAGATAGGCGGGGTGGTTTCGGCTTTTAGGGCCGGGCTTGAATTGCGCTGGGTCCAGTGTCACAGTTTCGCGTGGAAAATCACCCATCCATGGGGGTGTCCCGCCGTGACGGTGGCAAATCGCTGTCGCTCCGGGGCTGAGAGACCGCAGGACTCACCGGAATCAGCCGATTCCCGAGTGGCGCGGAAACCCCGGGTCCTTGCCCTGACAGGCAGGGGCCGGAACCTGATCCGGGTCATGCCGGCGCAGGGAATGGAAACCGGGGGCCCTGCTCCCTGTCACAGCCCATTTCTGAGCCCACCCGGATCTCCACCGAAAACCGAGTATGGAGGTCCGACCATGAGTGCCATTCCGAAAGATCTTAAGCTTCGCACCGCGGAGCTGAATGAAGAATCCACCCGACCCTTTCCCGGGTCCCGCAAGGTCTATGTCACCGGCAGTCGTGAAGACCTGCGCGTGCCCATGAGGGCCATCAGCCAGTCCGAGACCCCGGCCCTGTTCGGCGTGGAGAACAATCCCGACATCTATATCTATGACACCTCCGGGCCCTATACCGATCCCGAGGCCGAGATCGATCTGACCCGGGGCTTGCCGGCCATGCGGGCGGGCTGGATTGCCGAGCGTGACGACACCGAGGAGTTGCCAGGCCTGAGTTCCGAGTACGGGCGCAAGCGGCTGGAGGATGAACGCCTGGAGGGCCTGCGTTTTGACAACCGCCGCAAGCCCCGGCGGGCCAAGCCCGGCCACAATGTGAGCCAGATGCATTACGCCCGCCGGGGCATCGTGACTCCGGAGATGGAGTTCGTGGCCATCCGCGAGAACATGAAGCGAGCGGAGATGCGCGAATCCGGTCTGGGCGCACAGCATCCGGGTGAGTCCTTCGGGGCCGCCATCCCCGATGAGATCACACCGGAATTCGTGCGCGAGGAGGTGGCTCGCGGGCGGGCCATTATCCCCAACAACATCAATCACCCCGAATCCGAGCCCATGGCCATTGGCCGCAATTTCCTGGTCAAGATCAATGCCAATATGGGGACCTCGGCGGTGACCTCCTCTATCGCCGAAGAAGTGGAGAAGATGGTCTGGTCGGCCCGCTGGGGTGCGGACAACATCATGGACCTGTCCACCGGCAAGAACATCCATGAGACCCGGGAATGGATTATCCGTAACTCCCCGGTGCCGGTGGGCACCGTGCCCATCTATCAGGCCCTGGAGAAGGTTAACGGGGATGCCGAGTCCCTGACCTGGGAAATCTATCGGGATACCCTGATCGAGCAGGCCGAGCAGGGGGTGGATTACTTCACCATCCATGCCGGTGTTCGATTGCCCTATGTGCCCATGACGGCCAAGCGCCGGACGGGCATTGTGTCCCGGGGCGGCTCCATCATGGCCAAGTGGTGCCTGGCTCACCACCAGGAAAGCTTCCTGTATGAGCACTTCGAGGACATCTGCGAAATCATGAAGGCCTATGACGTGGCCTTCTCCCTTGGGGATGGCCTGCGTCCCGGCTCGGTGGATGATGCCAACGACGAGGCCCAGTTCGCGGAGCTGGAAACCCTGGGCGAACTGACCAAGATCGCCTGGGAGCATGATTGCCAGGTGATGATCGAAGGCCCCGGCCATGTGCCCATGCAGCTGATCAAAGAGAACATGGACAAGCAACTGGAGCATTGTGGCGAGGCGCCTTTCTATACCCTGGGCCCGCTGACCACGGATATTGCCCCAGGCTATGATCACATTACCTCCGGCATCGGCGCCGCCCTGATCGGCTGGTACGGCACCGCCATGCTTTGCTATGTCACGCCCAAGGAGCATCTGGGCCTGCCCAACCGGGATGATGTGCGCGAAGGCATCATTACTTACCGGATTGCCGCCCATGCCGCGGACCTGGCCAAGGGGCATCCTGGTGCCCAGGTCCGGGACAATGCCCTGTCCAAGGCCCGTTTCGAGTTTCGCTGGGACGACCAGTTCAACCTCGGTCTGGATCCCGAGCGGGCCCGGGGCTATCACGATGAAACCCTGCCCAAGGACTCGGCCAAGGTGGCCCACTTCTGCTCCATGTGTGGGCCCAAGTTCTGCTCCATGCGGATCAGTCAGGAAGTGCGGGAATACGCCGACGAGAAGGGGCTGAATGATCCGGAATCGGCGCTTGAAGAAGGCATGAAGGAGAAGGCCGAGGAGTTCAAGCAGCAGGGCAGTGAGCTCTACAAGAAGGCCTGATTGTCATGATGCCGGGGTGGGGCAGGGAAGCCCACCCCAGGTTCAGGAGAAGGGCAGTACGGGCTTGTGGTCGCGGAAGGACTTGGCGGTCACTTGTTGGTAGAGCCCTTGGCCCAGGGTTTCCCGCATCAGCTCGGCGAAGCGTTTTTGCATGGCCGGGCGGTCCCGCCAGTTGTAGATCAGCACTCGCCAGTCCCGCAGCATTCGATTGTGAAAGCGGGGTGGGAAGCGGAAGGCGCGCATGTCATCCAGATCCACAAAGCTCGCCCCCTGCCGGGTGAAGCGTATGTTGGTCCAGTTCAGGTCGCCATGGACCAGGCCTGCCCGGTGGATGGCTTGTACCCGCTCGATGATTTGTTTTGCCCCGCTTTCCCATCGAGCATTTTCCATTGGGTACTGACCCAGGTACTCAATCATGTCGGGTCCGTCCACCAATGTGCCGATGAGGACAGGATCAAAGCGCAGCGGTCCGAATCGCTGTTCAACAAAGGCCACCGCTTGCATGGCCGGGATGCCCAATGCCGCCAGGCGTTGGCAGGCCCACCAGGAGCGATAGGCCTTGGAAAGACGCAATAGACGGCTTAGCCGTTTACCCAGAGAAGGTGTCCGGTAGCGTTTGATCACCAGCTCTGTTGCACCGACCTGAACCCGAGCCACCAGGCTGATGGGTTTGTCCTTGAGGATTTGCGTGATCCGGTCTTGGTCCAGATCCGGCAATTCCGCCAACAGGGCCTCTAGTTCCGGATGGTCTTCCCAGGTCGGGGCCACGACGATATGTTTGCGCAAGGCGAGTCCTTTGGTGACATGGGCGGCTTGGCGTTGTCCAATTGCTCATGATACCCAAATCCGGTGGATTGGCGCATCCGGAGGGTGCTCATGGAATCATCCATCTATGAAATGCTGCCCATGCCCGGCTTGCTGGCGGATCTGATTCTGGTTCTACATGCCGGGATTGTCTTTTTCGTGGTGCTGGGTCAGGTCCTGTTCATGATCGGCGGATTGCTTGACTGGGTCTGGGTACGGCGATTCTGGATTCGTTTGACGCACCTGCTGCTGATTCTCGTTGTCGTTTTGCAGGCCTGGCTGGGCGCTCTTTGCCCCTTGACCATCTGGGAACATGAGCTGCGACGGGCGGCGGGGCAGACCCCCCATGATCAAGGCTTTGTGGAGTACTGGCTGGGCCAGCTCATCTATCACGATCTCCCCAGTGAAGTCTTCGTAGTCCTGTATACGACCTTTGCGCTATTGGTAATTTTTACCTGGTGGTGGATCCCACCGCGCCGTTCTTACCGCTCAGGGTGCAGTGAATAGCTGAAAGTGGGTCCGATTATCCGGCTGGTCCTGAATATCTTTTCGGATCAGGGGAAGTCCATGGAAGCAAGCTGCCTGCACGGAGGCGATGGCGGCGGCGTTGCCTTGTCCGCGGACCCGGAGCAGGCTGAGGCTGTTGGCTGTGTCTTCTTCTTCCACAGCTTGGAGCTTGGGGTGCTGTGACAGAAATTGCTGGCACTGGGCCAGTGCTGCCGGATGGGAGTGAACCGTCCGAAGGGCGCTTTCATCCGCGCCTGGCAGGCCCACCAGGCAATGGCGTACGGGAAGCCAGAGGCTGGCACGATGCACAAGCCTGGACTTTTTCAATAAGTCCTGTATGCCGGGTATGGGGCCGATATGGCTGTTTTCCACCGGCAGCAGAACCGCATCAGCATGCCCTTGCATCAGTTCATTCAATACCTCGGGAAATCCGGCGAGAAAGCGATAGTGGATATCATCTTCCGCTTGTTCGAGCAGTGTCCGGGCTGCCTGATGACTGAATGAACAAGGGCCACCCTGAATGGCGAGACGCAGGCGGCTCATGACGGATTCCTTGCGGTCGGATACTCTGTGTCCTGGCATTGAGCTTGATGTCGTCGGGATTCCTGCATGAGTAGTTCGAAAATGCGTTGGGCGGCACTGTCACTGATGGGGCCGTTATTACCCATGGTGATTCTCAGGCAAAGTTGCCGCTCGCGGGCTTCATCCCGGCAAGCCAGGCCGTCCCGGGCCTTGATGTATCCGATCTCCCGGGTGAGGGCAATCCGTTGATTGATCAGATCCAGCAATGTCTGGTCCATGACATCAATCAGCCGACGCATGGCGTTTAGGTCTTCCTGCATGGTGTCGCTCCTCTTTTTTCCGGGCACAAAAAAAACCGGCCGCGATTCTGTCGCGGCCGGCTTTGGAAGGGTGCTTGGTGGTCTTGTTGCTATCCTATACCCGCGCACACCTCAGCCGACCGCTTCTTCCAAAGAAGAAGCGGCTGCTAAAATAATAAAAGTTGCGCGGATAAACGGTCACGTTGCGTGTGGCCTTTTGTCTTTCGCTGGCGATGTTCCGAGTATCGGCAAGGCATCGGCCGGGGTCAAGGCCCCCGGGTATACCGCTTTGGAATATGGCCTCGTCCGTACCCTATGCTGCGGCCTTCCCCCGGGCATGAGTACGCCTCTCCAGCCCCTTGCTTGACCCCGGGTGACGATGTACTAAGCTTGGGCACCGCTTGAAGCTCGGTCCTGCTGAAACAGGGGCTTCGACAACCGCCTGGTGCCGGACCTTCGGCCCCCAAAAATAGAGAGATTCCCAATGATGCGATCCTTTTTGCTCGGATGCCTACTTTGTTTTGCCTTGTTGTCTTTGATGGCCTGTTCCGCCGATGAGGGGAATGATGCCGAGCCGGAGGCCCTGCCGGCCCCCGACAATGTTTCGGCGCCGCCGGAGACGGCCGAGCAGTCCGATTCCGGCTTGGCCTGGATTGTGCTGGAGCCGGGGTATGGGGATGTGCATCCCCGCCCGGAAGACCGGGTCGTGGTGCATTACAGTGGCTGGACCACCGACGGCGAGATGTTTGACAGTTCGCGGCTGCGGGGCGAGCCGGCCGAGTTCCCCCTGGGCCAGCTCATCGAAGGTTGGGTCGAAGGTATCCAATTGATGACTGAGGGCGAGCAACGGCGCTTCTGGATCCCCGGTGAGCTGGCCTACGATGAACGCCCTGACCGGCCGGATGCGCCCAAGGGCATGCTGGTTTTCGATGTGGAGCTGATAGAGATCCTCGAGGACTGAATCGAGCTTTGTCATTGAATGGTTTGCATCATTGGAAACATAAGGAGTTTGAATAATGGCAGCATTTCTTGCAGTGGTGGCCTTGGGTGCCCTGATATCCTACGCCATTATGACTTGGCGTGATGACAATGCCTGGGTAAGACGGCTGGCGAGAGTCGGGGTGTCCGTACTGGTACTGGGGATACTGCTGGAAGTCGTAGTCAACCTCACCACAGTCTTTCCTCTGCAGCCGGGCTGGTCATTTATGCTGGGCACCGCCCTGGCCTTCGGCTTTGCCTTTCCGGGCATGCTCATCCATGCCATGCCCAAATAATCTGGATAGATTATCCCCTATGAGCTAGGATAGGGGACAGCAATTATAAGTTAAGTTCTTTCATGCTTGGCAGTATTCGTGGGGTTCTCTATCGGTTTCCGACCCATTGAATGTCGGGCATGTGATGGAACGATGGATCAAGCCAGGGAGGTGGCAGTGAAGCAATCTCGACGTTCCCATTTTTCCACCGGGCAGCGCTTTTTTCCGCAAATGGCCGCTCTGGCCTGTTTGTTGCTCTCTCCTCTGGCGGTCGCGCAACCGGATCTTCAGATTAATGACGATTTCGATCTCGTCATCGACCAAGACGGGGACGGAGAGGTGCGTCGTGGCGATACGCTGGAATTCGAGCTGACCGTCACCAACCAGGGCGACGGCAATGCCTTGGCAGTGGAAATCGATAATGAACTCCACGAGCACCTGGATCTGGACGTCGACTCCATCCAGATCTCTCCCATCGCCGTGGATGATGACTACCCCGAAGTCCCCGGTAACAGCACTTTTCCCGTCTCTGCCGGCGACGGCCTGCTGGCCAATGATCGCGCCCTCTATCCGGAAGGGGGCAGCCCGCCGGGCCTGGAAGTGGATGTGGCCGACAGCGACAACAACAGCGCCGAGGGCGGCAGTGTCTCCATCAATGCCGACGGTAGTTTTGAATATACCCCGCCCAATGATTATCAGGGGTCGGACAGCTTCAGCTATACCCTGGTCAATGACCATGGGCTCAGCGATATCGCGACGGTCCATCTGGAAGTCACAGATCCGGTGCTCTATGTCAGCAACAGCAGCAGCACGGGAATTTCCGCCTGCGACAACACCCCTTATTCTGACATTCAGTCCGCCATTGACGCCTTCGATGACGAAGACGAGATCCGAGTCTGTGCCGGTAGCGGCACCTACGAGCTGGATCAGACCCTGCTGGTGAGCGATGGGATAGTGCTCCTGGGCGAGCCTACCTGGCGCGGCACAGGCAGTCGCCCTACCATTCAGGCGGGCGGCGGTCACGATGGCGACAGCCCACTGGTTGAGCTGTTCGATGACATTCATGTCGAAGGATTCGAGTTCGACATGATCGCTGGGCGGACCATCGATATGGATCAGAGTGAGGATGTGTTGATTCGGAATAACCGGTTCTTTACATCAGATACGAATCTCGAAAAAGTCGAGCACATTATTCGTATGGGTCCTGAGGGCGACCATGAAAGCCGTGAAGGTTGGTTGGCTATTGTCGGGAATGAGTTTGAGTTGGCCGACCTAAAAGTTGAGCGGGGTGTTTATGCACACTCAATCGGTAGTGCCCATGAAGTGCTAGTTGAAGATAATGAGTTCACGGGCGGTAAGTATGATCGCCTCGTTCGTTTGCGATCGAATACTAACAATCCGGGGGACCTGGTCGCGGAAATCAGGGGGAATACTGCAAATGTGGCCCCGGATCTGGAGCTGGCCGGTTCATCCGTCATCGACGTTCTAGGGAGGGGGGGGATTGACGTTCACATTGAAGATAACTTCATCAGGATTTTAGGGGATCTGACTGCTGGTGATGTGGTTGACGGGATCGCCTTTGAATCCGGTCTGGAAACCGAATATTGCATAGTCCTGGATGGGAACGATGTGCTCTTCGACTCAAAAGAAGGTGATGAAGCTGAATACTTTTTCTTAAGAGCGGAGCTGAATCCTTCAGAGCCGTTTTATTTGGTCGGACTTGAGGAATCTACATTTGAGAAGCTGGAAGAGTTTGTTCGAGATCAGGACGCGAATGGCTCTGATGTCACCGTGATTGCTGCGCGTGGGCAAGACTTTGATGCTGATGATGTTGTCGCCCCAGCACCAGGAGGGTGTCGGACGATTGAAAATGTGCCAGCCTTTGACTGAATAGGAGAATAAAAAATGGCAGAGCCATTTCTCGGTGAGATCCGCATGATGGGGTTTTCTTTTGCCCCCAGGGGCTGGGCCCATTGTGATGGGCAATCCCTGCCTGTGTCCCAGAATCAGGCCCTGTATTCCTTATTGGGAAATCAGTTTGGCGGTAATCACACCACTTTCAATTTGCCGGATTTGCGAGGGCGTGCGCCGGTCCACCAGGACAAGAACCAACCCTTGGGCAGTCAGGGTGGAGAAAGCGCGCATACCTTGACGGTAAACGAGTTGCCGTCGCACCGGCATAAGGTGGTGGTGGCTTCCGGTGAGAAAAGCAATGATCCCCGCAATCAATATATCGGCCAGGCGGATGACTATTACTACGCCGGTGACACCCCCGGTGGGGGCACCATGGATTCATCCACCGTGTCCGCCGAGGGGAGCGGTCAGCCCCACGACAATATGCAGCCCTATTCCGTTGTGCCTTTCTGTATCGCCTTGCAGGGTATCTACCCCACGCGGGATTGAATTGCTCAGGAGTCTTTGATGGATCAGTTTGTCGGTGAAATTCGGATGTTCGCGGGTGATTTCGCCCCGGATGGCTGGTTGATCTGTGACGGCCAGTTGTTACCAATTGCGCAATATGAAGTCTTGTTTGTTCTGCTCGGGACCACCTACGGCGGCGACGGCCAGACCACTTTCGGATTGCCGGACCTGCGCGGCCGCGTGCCCGTCCACCCGGGGAATCAGTATGCCGCGGGACAAGTCGGTGGGCAGGAAACGGTCAGCCTCACCAGTAATCAGCTTCCCGCTCATGATCATGCCATGAATGTCAGTCAAGAATCCGCCAGCGCTAGCGACCCTGCTGGGCGGCTGATGGCAGCGAAAACCGGCGGCCCGGACCTTTATTCGGAAACGCAAAGTGCATCGGCGGATTTCAGTCCGAATGCCTTGCAAGCAGTGGGTGGCGCTCAGCCCCACAACAATATGATGCCCTTTCAAGTGCTGAATTTTATTATCGCTTCTGTTGGTATGTATCCAACACAGGATTGATCGTTATTGACGTTGAGGACAATGTATGGAGCCGTTTGTTGGTGAAGTTCGTATGATGGGTTTTGGGTTCGCCCCCAGAGGTTGGGCCTTGTGTGATGGGCAGTTGCTGTCTGTTAGTCAACACGCGGCTCTTTATTCAATCCTGGGCACCCGTTTCGGCGGCAATGGACGAACAAACTTCGGTTTACCCGATCTGCGCCAGCGTATTCCCCTGGGTCAAGGACAGGGCCCGGGTTTGGGGCCGCGCCGTCTGGGCGAGACCGGGGGTGGGAATCGTGTGAGCCTGACAGCTGAGCAAATGCCCTTGCACCGCCATACCCTGAAATTTGCACCCGGGACACGCGGCAGTGGGCAAGCGGACTCAGATGAGCCAAAGGACAATGTCTTCGCTACACAGGGCGGGCAGGCTTATGCACCCGATGCCAATGGAAAGTTCATGGCCGACGATGCCCTGTCCACGGTGGGGCAAGGCCAGGCCCATGAAAACCGTCAGCCCTATCTGACCATGAATTTCTGTATTGCCCTGGAAGGGATCTTTCCACCTCGGCCTTGAAGGTTCGCGGGGGTATTGGAGCCATATATGGACAAGGCCGGGCAGTTTGAGCAGATCCAGTCGGCCCTGATGGTCAGGCCGGGGCTTGTCTTGCGCCGGGCCTTTCACCCGGCGGCATCCTGGCCCCTGCCCGACGAACAGGACTGGCAAACGCTGCAGGCCATTTATGCCAGCACCCGGGAAACGGAGCTGGCGCATGTGCCCTGGCCGGAATCCCAGAAGGCCGAATTCTTGGCCATGCAATTCAAGGCCCAGCATGCGGATTATTCCCGCAACCGTCCGGATGCGGTGTTTGCTTTGCTGGAAAAAGAAGGGGAGGCGGTGGGTCGCTTGTATCTGGATTGGGCCGACAATGATTGCCGCATCGTGGATATCGCCTTGTTGCCCGGCTGGCGCAGCCAAGGCCTGGGCGGTGCGGTGCTGGATTGCTTGGCCGCTCAGGCAGAGACGCAGGGGTATTCATTGAGTATCCATGTGGAAAAACACAATCCAGCTCGGCGTTTGTATCAAGGCAAGGGTTTCGAATTACAGTCCAGTGGCGCTGTTTATGATTTGATGCAGCGCTCCACACAGCCTGCCGAGATTACAAGGAGTATTGACAGCTCGGCGGAGGTTGTTGTCAGTGAGTGATGAACTTAAGGGGTACCAGGCCATGATTGGCCAACGCTTTGAGCTGGAAGGCGCGCCCCAGGGGGTATCCGACTTGCAGTTATTGGAAGCCCGAGCCTTGAGGGAAGCCCCGGTTAACGGCGCACGCCAGCCATTCAGTTTGCTGTTCCGGGGCCCGATGGAGCCGAAGTTGCCGCAAGCGACCTACATCTTGCGGCAGGATGATAAACAAGTGGAAGCATTGTTTCTCGTACCCGTCGGCCCTGATGGCAAGGGTCTGTGTTACGAAGCAGTGTTTAATTGAAAACAATGGATTGGGTCATGGCCTTTAGTGCCGTGGTGCCAAGGAGTCCGGCGGAGTGGGCAGTAAGATGAAAAAAATATTCGGTCAAAGTCAGTGGCAGGCCTTTTTCATGGTCTTGGCATTCCTCATGCTTGCTTTGCCTTCCGCTGCGATGGCCAATGGCGATTCAGTGACCGTGGATGTGGGTGAGCTGGAATCGGACAAGGAAGTGACTGTCCGTTTCCAGGCCACCGTGTCGACTGACTTGCCTGCCTCTGATTCCTCTGTCACGCGAAATGTCACGGTATCTGGTCAGGATGACGGCGGTACCCCCTTGACCGATGTGACGGCCACTACCACTGCCCCGGTTTCCCGGGTGATCACACAAACTCAGATCGACGAGTTCCGCGCAGGCGGTGGCAGTGTGGGCCATATCCAACTGGGTGAATCAGTCGAAGTCCATGTTTCGGTGGATTCCGGTCCTAGTGGTGGCCCGGTGCCGGAGGGAGAAACCGTCACCGTGAGCGGTGGGGGCGCCAGCAGTTGCGGGGCAACCCTGGATGCCGCTGGCGAAGGCAGTTGCGAACTGACACCCACGGCAGGCGGTGAGCAGGACATCCAGGCCAGCTTCGCCCAGACCAGTGAGTTTGAAGCCAGCGATGCCACGCCCCTTGACCTGCTGGTTAATCGACCGCCTGCCTTTGACACGACCCCGGATACCGAGATCGGCGAAGGGCTACCCTATGAGTACATTGCCTCGGTCTCAGACCCCGATGGCCATAGCCTGGGTCTGACAGCAGCTACCTTGCCGGATTGGTTGAGCTTGGTGGATAACGGCGATGACAGCGCCACCCTGTCCGGCACGCCGGGATTGGCCGATGTAGGTGATCATTCGGTGGTGATTGAAGCCGATGACGGTTTTGGCGGCATTACCCAACAAGACTTCACGATTACGGTCACGGAAAATACCCTGCCCGAATTCACCAGCACCCCAGTTACTGAAGTAGGTGTGCTTCGGGATTATGAATCTACCGTGGTGGCGGTGGACCAGGATGACGACTACATCACCCTGAGTGTGGACAACGCACCTGCCTGGTTGAGTTTTACCCAAACTGTGGATGATGCCGGTTACGCCGAGGGCGTGCTCAGCGGCACCCCGGGCGCCGGTGATGACGGTGACTACAGTATTGACCTGATCGCCAATGATGGTCGTGGTGCCGATGTGATGGATACCTTCACCCTGACGGTGGAGCCCAATACGCCGCCGGCATTTGATAGCACGCCCGTGGAAGGAGGCGGCGAAGGCCTGGACTACGAGTACGAAGTCATCGTCACGGATCCGGATGGGGATGAAATCGATCTCAGCAAGACGCCCCTTGGTGAACCCTGGCTGGATTTTACTCAAACCCTCAATGAGCCTGGCGAGGCCAGAGGGATCCTGAGTGGGTCTCCGGAGATGGGTGATGCCGGAAACTATAGTATTGAGATTCATGCCGAGGACGAGCGCGGTGAGACCACCGTTCAGAGTTTCACGCTGCAGATTGATGAAAATAGCTTGCCGAGCATAACGAGTACGCCGGTGACGGATGCCGATGAAAACATCCCGTATCACTATGATGTCGAGGCAAGCGATCCGGATGGGGATGCGTTGACCTTCACGATGACCACCGGCCCTGCCTGGCTTTCACTCAGCTCAAGTGATGACACGACGGCAGAGCTGTCAGGTGAGCCGGGCTCATCCGATGTGGGGACGCATAATGTGACCCTGGAAGTGGATGATGGTCGGGGCGGCGTGGATACCCAGAGCTTCACTATTGACGTAGAAGCCAATCAGCCGCCGGAGTTTGTCAGCAGTCCTCAGACAGAGTTCCGAGAAGGTGATAACTATAGTTACACGGTGGTGACCATCGATCCGGACGGAGACCCCATTACCCTGACGGCCCGTACGCTGCCGGATTGGTTGAGCTTCAGCGATAACGGTGACGGTAGTGCTTTGCTTGAGGGCAGTGTAGGTGCCGATGAGGTGGGCAGCCACTCGGTCGTGCTGGAAGCGGAAGACGACCGAGGTGGCATGACCGAGCAAAGCTTCACTATCGAGGTGGAAGCCAATCAGCCGCCGGAATTCACCAGCAGTCCGGAGACAAACATCCGAGAGGGCGATGACTATAACTACTCGGTGGCGGCCAGCGATCCGGAAGGTGACCCCATTACGCTGACTGCTACCAGTCTGCCGGATTGGTTGAGCTTTAGTGATGCCGGTGATGGAAGCGGCGAGCTTGAGGGGAGCGCCGGTGCCGATGAGGTGGGCAGTCATTCAGTGGTATTGGAAGCGGAAGATGATCGGGGCGGTATGACCGAGCAAAGCTTTACCATTGAGGTGGACGCGAACCAGCCGCCCGAGTTCACCAGCAGCCCGGAGACGGACATCCGGGAGGGTGATGACTATAGCTATTCGGTGGTGGCCAGCGATCCGGAAGAGGACCCCATTACCCTGACGGCCCGTACGCTGCCGGAATGGTTGAGCTTCAGTGATGGTGGTGACGGTAGCGGCTCGCTTGAAGGGAGCGCCGGTGCCGATGAGGTAGGCAGCCACTCGGTAGTGCTGGAAGCGGAAGACGACCGGGGCGGTGTGACGGAGCAAAGCTTCACGATTGAAGTGGAAGCCAATCAGGCGCCGGAGTTCACCAGCAGCCCGGAGACGGACATCCGAGAGGGCGATGACTATAGCTATGCGGTGGTCGCCAGCGATCCGGAAGGTGATCCGATCATCCTGACGGCCAGTACGCTGCCGGACTGGCTGAGCTTCAGTGATGCCGGTGACGGCAGCGGTGAGCTTGAGGGCAGTGTGGGTGCCGATGAAGTGGGCAGCCATTCGGTGGTGCTGGAAGCCGAAGACGACCGGAGTGGTGTGGCTGAGCAAAGCTTCACCATTGAGGTGGAAGCGAACCAGCCGCCGGAGTTTACCAGCAGTCCTGAGACGGAAGCCGATGTGGGTGAGGCTTATCATTATGAAGTCACGGCCACAGATCCGGAAGGTGATCCAATCGAGTTGTCTGCGCTTGAATTGCCGGACTGGCTTTCCTTGTCTGATCAGGGTGATGGAAATGGAGAGCTGTCGGGTACGCCCGAGGAGACAGATGAAGGCGAGCATGAAGTTCGTTTGCTGGTTGCCGATGATCGGGGTGGAGAAAATGAGCAAACCTTCACGATCGAAGTCGAGGATATTGAAGCACCGGAATTTACCAGTACACCGCTTACACGTGCTGAACCCGGTGAATCCTATGAGTACGTTATTAACGCAAGTGGCGATGAATTAACCTTTAGCGCACCAGTCTTGCCTGATTGGTTGACTCTGAACGATCAGGGGGACGGGGTCGCCGAGCTCAGTGGTACACCCAGTGGTAATGATGAAGGGAGTCATGCCATTGAGCTGGTTGCTGAAAACCGTCGAGGGCAGGATGAGCAGTCATTTGATATTCAGGTTATTGATGGGGTGAGCTTCATTAGTGATCCTGTGCCCCATGTCATTATCGAGCAAGAATATACTTATCTTGTCGAGACGCTGTCGGCCTCTCCTGAAGACGTGGAAATCAGCGGCGAAGAGTTGCCTGACTGGTTGGATTTAACAGACCTGGGTGATGGGACTGCCGTACTGGAAGGCTCGCCGTCTGAAGAAGACATTGGCAGTTATTCCCTCGCCTTAAGTGCGGAGTATCGAGATGCTGCTGATCAGCAGGGCTATGACTTGCATGTCTTGAGTGGCGAGTCTGCGGACCCGCTTGTCAGTCTTGATGCACGAGCTCGCTTTGTTGCCGAGGGGGATCCGATTCAATGGGAGGTTGATCTCCGGAATCAGGGGCTGGAAGAGACTGAGCCGATGCGTATTTCGGTGGAGTTTTTTGCCGATGAAGCTTTTGAAGTGAGTATCGCCCCCTCTGTCAACTGCAGTTCGGTGGATGAGCCGGAGGTAGCCACAGTAGCCCTGAATTGTGATGCCGAAGCGCTGGTAGCAGGAGAACAGTGGCTGTCCTCGGTGGAGGCTGAATTATCCAGTGCCCAGGATGTGTTTACTCGGGTTCGAGTCCTTGAAGAGACATCCAGCGAACAAGTGCTTGTGGATGCTGATGTGGCTGAGGTTCATGTCTATGACACGCTTTGGACCGAGCCCACGCATTCCACTGAAGTGGAGACTACTGTACTGGCCCGTGGCGATCTGACCCTGGATGGCCGAAAAGACCTTGTTCTAGCGGATGGAAGTAGTGGACGGATCCGCCTTATGGCAGATCAGGGGAATGCCGACTTTTACGAACTGATCAGCTTTGACCATCCGGGAGAAATTCGTGTCTTGAGTCTGGCGAGCATTAGCGACGGTGATCGTCCAGAGCTGATTGTGGCAGGCGGTGATGAGCGTGCCCGAGTCTACCAGTATGACGGGACAGGGTTTTCCACCTATCAGGTTTTGGATGACAGCGAGGGGGTGACAGGCATTGCCGCTAATCAGCCCGACAATGCTGAGGATAAGATTGTAGCTTTCTCGGCCAGGCCTGGGGTTGAGAACTCAGTCTGGACGGTCACGGATGAAGGCATTTTGCAGCGAGTGGCCTCTCTGGGAGATCAGGACAGTAGGGCTGTGGCCATGGCGGATCTGGACCAAACAGGGATAAAACAGCTGATTTTCGCCAATCACGATGGTCCGGCGCGGATTTACCGTGATCGTTCCGATGAGCCGGGTGGATTGGATTATGGCTTGGATCAGGAGCTGGGCGACGGTGGTTTCGTGGATGTCGCCGTCGGTGATTTTGATGGTGATGGTATACAGGATGTTGCCTTTGCCGCTTCTTCCCAGGACGGGAACGACCTGGATCCGCCATTGAACCCGGTCTATTTTGGTGATGGGCAGGGTTTGTTGGGTGATCGAGCGTATATGGGGCGGAGCGATACCCTTTCATTGCTTAGCGTACCGGCTCCCTTTGGTTTGGGGCATGACTTGGCAGTGGTCAACCGTGGTGGGGCGCAGCAGCACTATGCCTTTTCCGAAGATCGCTCTCCGACACTGGATGGGCTGATGAAGGCCGTTCACCATGTAGAGGCTGCGCTGTTCGGTGATTTGGACCACAGTGGGCTTCTGGATGGCGTATTTGTCCGCGGTGATGAAGGTATGGAGGTCTTCCTCAGGAGTGATTTCCTGGAAGAAGGCGAACAATTGGCGGATCTGTCTGTGGAGTTGACGGTTTCCCATTCTCGACAGCCTCTGGGTGAGCCAGTCGAGGTGACGGTCTTGATTCGCAATGATGGTCCGGATGAGGCGAGGGGAGCGAGCGTGACGCTGCCCTATAGCAGCCTGTTTGATCTATCGGCTTTCAAGAAAGGGGAGGCGTGGTGCGAGGTGGACAACGCCACGATTGATTGCGACCTGCCGTTTATCGCGGCGGATGAGGCTTTGGAAATTCGCTTCGTAGGCAGTTCCGATTCCCCTGGCCTGGCTTACTTCGATGTGGAAGTCTCGGCAACCACCGAAGATCCGGTTTCCGAAAACAATCATGACATAGCGGAAGTGACATTTGTCCGCCTGCAGGACCGGCAGGTGAGTGGCGGCGGTTCTTTGAGCTCCTTCACGATTGCTGCACTGTTGCTTGTCATGCTACTTGGACTGATTGGGAAGGGTGGAAACAGGCCTCGTGTTCGCGATTCCCTCCCATGAAGTGGATGCCTCAGCGTTTGCCCTTTAGTGCTCTCCCGGAGGGCCAGGGCAGGCGGTTGATAGGTGTTCTACTATTGCTGGCACTGCCAGCGGCTCTGATGGCCTGGCTGGGTGAGACAGCGCAGAACCTGTTTGCCTATCAGCGGGACGCTATCCAGGATGGACAGTGGTGGCGCTGGTTGAGCGGGCACTGGGTTCACTTTAGTCTTGAACATCTCATGATGAACCTGCTTGGCTTGCTACTGCTGGGTTGGCTTGTGACAGGGTGGCTGGGCACCACGAACCTGTTTTTCTGTGCGCTGGTAGGCGCCGTGGGTATCAGTGCGGGGTTTTGGTTCTTCTATCCAGAGTTGCAGCTTTACGTAGGTCTATCTGGCGTGTGCGCCGCCGTCTGGGCGGCCGGGGCGGTGGCCGGTATTCGTTGTCGGGCCCTGCTGGCGGCTGCTTTGTTCTTGCTTCTGGTGGTTCGTCTCATCCTGGATTTCACAAGCCCGTTATCAGAGATGAGCGCGACAGCAATTCAGGGGCAGGTTGTGGTGGAAGCCCATCTCTATGGCGCTATTGTGGGGGCTTGTTTCGCGCTTTTTCTCCCCCGGAGGTGGTTGGGGGCTGCCATGCCCCCGGAGCAATAACCGTTGCCCGAGGCCGCAGCTGTCTGAATTAGCAGCTTGTTCTATTGGCGCAGCACGATTTCCACTCGACGATTCTTTGCCCGGCTCTCGGCCGAGTCGTTATCAGCAATGGGGTCTGCCTCGCCCAGGGCCGATACGTTTATGCGGTCCACATTGATGCCCTTGCCAAGCAAGAAAGCTTTGCTTGCTTCCGCACGTTGCCGTGACAGCTGAAGGTTGTAGATGGCCGGCCCCGTACTGTCACTGAAACCAGTCAGGAATAGCTTCGACTCAGGATGTTGATCCATCAAATGCCGAATCTCGTCCAGTTCAGCCTCCGAAATCTCTGCCTTATAGCTGTCAAAGTCGAAGGTGACGGTCCAATCTTGTTCCTCGAAGTCTGATGTCTTTTCTTTTATCTTAGGTGCGGCTGAGGTAGTTTTTTCTTCTATAGAGGGTGTTTCACGGCCTGTTTCTCTCTCCGGTGCTCTTTTCGCTGGTGCTGACGGCTTCGCAGTAATGGGCGCCAGTTGCGAACGACTCTCACCCAGGTGGGCAATCAGACCAATGCTGATGAAGTCCGTATCCTCACCATTAAGCCAGAACCGGTCCCAGTTTAGCCGCATTGACCATCGATCATGCATCTGCCACTGCCCCCCCAAACCAAAGATGGGATCGGTACCGCTTTCCGTATAGGCGGGGGTGTCTCCCAGTTGGTAGTCACCGCTCCAATTGAACAGTCCTGCACGGGCAAACGCCGAGATGTTCTCCGTCAGGGGTAGATGGCCGCGCAGGGTCAATTCAATGCCGCTCCCAGACAGTGGCCAAACCTCGCTCAAGTCCTCACTTTCCAGGCTGTCATCCAGGTCCTGGAAGCGAATGTCCAGTTCTCCGAGATCCGTATAGGCGGCTTCCAGGGAGAAATGCCGGTGGAATTGCCAACCTCCGAAAAGGCGGCCGGCGACCCGCTGACGGTCATTCAGCGTGGTTGTGGCCTCCAAGCCCTTGTCGTCCAAACGGTCATCGATCGCGTTGGCGTCAATATGGGTATTGGCAAGACCAGCATCGCCCCCCACATACCAGGGCCGGTCCGAAGCATGGGCGACAGGCAAGCAGGCAAGGAGTGCGATAGCGTAAGGCGCAGATAATCGTTGAAAGGTGGTGAGTTTCGGCATGACTCGAAAATCCATTTATGATTACAATCCGTTTGGCGAGTGAAGTAGCTATCATGGATCCGCTACTTTCCCTCATGACACTAGCTTAGCAGATATTAATAAAAAGTCGTGCTGTGGATGACTCGGGCGGAAAATCCGAATCGGGGGACATCATTCCTTGTCAGGGCTGTGTTTTCCGGGGTGTATCTTTCCGATGTCCTTGATCGATGCAGTGGCCAGCACGGCGGGTTCCGGTTGCAGGGTGGGGTGGTCGATCCGGAAATGCTCGGTTAACAGAGTGTGCAGCCTCCATTCCACCCCGGGCCAATCCTGAAGGTCATGAAGCACTACATGCGCGGACATGGCCGTCTGGGTGGAGGAAAGCGCCCAGATGTGCAGATCATGTACCGAGTGGACGCCGGGATCATTGGCCATGGCTTCGCCCACCTGCTTCAGATCCATTCCTTGCGGCACACCCTCCAGAACCACATGAGCCGATTCCCGGAGTAAGCGTAGGGCGGCGACCAGGATCAATGTGCAGATGAACAGGGTCAAGATGGGGTCAATGGGCGTGAAACCGGTTAGAAGGATAATGATGCCGGAGGAGATGGCCGCCACCGAGCCCAGTAAATCGCCCACCACATGCAGCAGGGCGCCCTTGTTGTTCAGGGTCCGCTCACCGTGGAAGAGCACCAGGGCCAGGATGATATTCAGCATCAGTCCGATGGTACCCACCACCAGTACGATATTACCTTCCACGGGTTGAGGGTTCATGAGCCGTTGTACGGCCGCAAGACCCAGAGCCCCCACAATGACCAGCATCACCGTGGCATTGATCATGGCGGCCAGCACTTCGGCCCGGCCGAGACCGAAGGTATGACGGCTGCTGGCCGGTCTTTGTGCCAGCCAGGCCGCACCCGCAGCCAGGGTCAATGCGAGGGAGTCGGAGGCCATGTGGGCGGCATCCCCCATCAAGGCCAGGGAGCCGGCGATCCAGCCAAAGGTGAACTCCACCACGGCAAAGCACAGTGTGATGATGATGCCGATCACGAAAGGGGTGGCGCCGGTCTCGCTGCCACCCTGATGATGATGGTGATGTCCGTGCATGGTGCGGGCCTCCAGCGGCGGGGGCGAGCCCCGCCGCCGCATGATTACTGTTATTTCAGCTTGAATTCCGGGAGCTTGCGCGGTACCGAGGCATTGCGCAGCTTCACGTACTTCGGCAGTCCATCTTCTCCATAGGGTGGATAGGCTTCTCCCTGGATCAGTGGCTCCAGGTAACGCCGCCCGGCTTCAGTGATGCCGAAGCCATCCTCGCTGATAAATTCCCGTGGCATCTTCTTTTCCACATTGGCCACATCAGCCAAGGGCGCTTCGTCGATCTCCCATTGATAGGGCTCGTCGGAGAGGCGCTTGATGGCCGGCATGACGCTGTTCTTGCCGGCCAGGGCCATTTCCACCGCCGCGCGGCCCACGGCCACGGCCTGATTGAGATCGGTGGCCGAGGCCAGATGCCGGGCGGAGCGTTGCAGATAGTCCGCCACCGCCCAGTGGTATTTATGCCCCAGCTCGGCTTTCACCATGTTGGCGATTTCGGGGCCAACCCCGCCCAGCTGTTTGTGACCGAAGGCATCGGTGCTGCCGGCATCGGCGATGAAGTTGCCCTCTGCATCCCGGGTGCCTTCCGAGACCACCACGGTGCAGTAGCCGTATTCCTTGACCGCGTGATCCACCTTGGCCAGGAATTTCTCCTTGTCGAAGGCGATCTCCGGGAAGAGGATGACATGAGGCGGCTCTTCTTCGGTCTTTCCGGCCAGGCCACCGGCCGCCGCAATCCAGCCGGCATGCCGCCCCATGACTTCCAGCACGAAGACCTTGGTGGAGGTCCGTGCCATGGACATCACGTCCAGGGAGGCCTCCAGGGTAGAGACGGCAATGTATTTGGCTACCGAGCCGAAGCCGGGACAGGTGTCGGTGATGGGCAGGTCATTGTCCACCGTCTTGGGGACATGGATGGCCTGAATGGGGTAGCCCATGGTTTCCGACAGTTGCGAGACCTTCAGGCAGGTGTCGGCCGAATCACCGCCGCCGTTGTAGAAGAAATAGCCAATGTTATGCGCCTTGAAGACTTCAATAAGCCGCTCGTATTCAGCCTGGTTCTCTTTCAGGCTCTTGAGCTTGTAGCGGCAGGAGCCGAAGGCGCCGCCGGGGGTATGTTTGAGCGCGGCAATGGCCTCATTGCTCTCTTGGCTGGTGTCGATCAGGTCTTCGGTGAGTGCGCCGATAATGCCGTCCCGCCCGGCGTAGACGGTGCCAATCTGGTCATCATGTTCGCGGGCGGCTTCGATCACGCCGGCGGCGGTGGCATTGATTACGGCGGTGACTCCGCCGGATTGGGCGTAAAATGCGTTGCGTCGGGACATGAGCTGGTATTCCTCCCGCTATTGGGTCCATGGCAATCGAGGGAACGACTGCTTGCTTGTTGGGTAGCAAGCAGCCTATCGCAGTCCCGTAAGGATAACGGAAATTGCCCTTGAATGCCGCCCGCCAAGGCCTTGACGGTGTCTCCCTTTCCGATAGGGTAAGGTCGATAGTGGGTGGATTTTCCGCATTAGGCGCATGCGCTTTATATTGCTTAATTGCGTGAAAGCGGATTTTGGGCCAGAATCGTGCCCAATCCTGCCGCTTAAAGGCGGCATTTCCACGAATTGGAACCAGCAAAGCGAGATTACACATGCGTATCGTCCTGCTTGGGGCCCCGGGTGCGGGGAAAGGAACACAGTCCCGCCGCCTGGTGGAGGCCTACGGAATTCCCCAGATCGCTACCGGTGATCTGCTTCGTGCGGCCTTGAAGGCCGGCACTGAACTTGGCATGAAGGCCAAGGCGGCCATGGATGCCGGGCAACTGGTTTCCGATGACATCGTCCTGGGTATCATCCAGGAGCGACTCAAGGATCCGGATTGCCGCAATGGTTTCATTCTGGACGGCTTCCCGCGCAATATCGCCCAGGCCGAAGAGCTGGACCGAATGCTGACCGAGATCGGCCAGCCCCTGGACATGGCCATTCTGATGGATGTGGATGAAGACGCCTTGGTGCAACGCCTGGCGGGCCGCCGGGTCTGCCAGCACTGCGGCAATGTCCACAATATGTATTTCGATCCGCCCAAGATTGATGGTCAATGTGATGCCTGTGGCGGTCCCTTGGCCCATCGCTCGGACGACAATGAAGAGACCGTGCTGAATCGCCTGCGGGTGTATGAAGCGCAGACGCGGCCGCTGGTGGAGTTTTTCCGCGGCCAGGGCAAGCTGGCCACGGTGAATGCCGATGGTGAGATGGAAGAGATTTTCCGCCGTCTCAAAGCCGTGCTGGATCCCATCGTCAGCGGTGGCGCCCCGGCCGCCAGCTCGGGCGGTGCCGCCGGTGCGGTGACCCCTTATGCCCATGAAGCGGCCCCGGCCCAGGCGGCCACGGGTCGTCCGGGTGCCGGTGAGGCGGCCAAAGAGCCGGCGGCCAGCAAGAAGAAAGCTACCAAGAAGAAGGCCACCAAGAAGAAGGCCACCAAGAAGAAGGCCACCAAGAAGAAGGCCACTAAGAAGAAGGCCACTAAGAAGAAGGCCACTAAGAAGAAAGCTTCCAAGAAGAAGGCCTCCAAGAAGAAGGCTTCCAAGAAGAAAGCCTCCAAGAAGAAAGCCTCCAAGAAGAAGGCTTCCAAGAAGAAGGCTTCCAAGAAGAAGGCCGCCAAGAAGAAGGCCTCCAAGAAGAAGGCCTCCAAGAAGAAGGCCACCAAGAAGAAGGCTTCCAAGAAGAAGGCTTCCAAGAAGAAGGCTTCCAAGAAGAAGGCTTCCAAGAAGAAGGCCTCCAAGAAGAAGGCCTCCAAGAAGAAGGCCTCCAAGAAGAAGGCCTCCAAGAAGAAAGCTTCCAAGAAGAAAGCTTCCAAGAAGAAAGCTTCCAAGAAGAAAGCTTCCAAGAAGAAAGCTTCCAAGAAGAAAGCTTCCAA
>NZ_JALJYF010000004.1 GCF_024170465.1 Natronospira proteinivora
CAGCGCCGCCGTCAGCGTCGTCTTACCATGGTCAACGTGACCAATCGTTCCCACGTTTACGTGCGGCTTTGTTCTTTCAAACTTTTCCTTGGACACGGTTTACACCTCAACTCTGAATGATTGACAAGAATTCAGTGGATCAAGAAGCCTTCTTGATCAGCTCTTCGGCGATGCTCGACGGGGCTTCCTCGTAATGAGAGAACTCCATCGTATAGCTCGCGCGGCCCTGGGTCGCGGAACGAAGATCGGTTGCATAACCAAACATCTCCGCCAGCGGCACATCGGCGCGCAGCAGCTTGCCAGCCGGTACGTCTTCCATGGCCTTCACGGTGCCACGTCGACGGCTCATATCACCCATGACATCGCCCATATAATCCTCGGGCGTCACCACCTCAACCTTCATGGTGGGCTCCAGCAGAACCGGCGTTGCCTTCTTCGCACCTTCCTTGAAGGCCATGGAGCCGGCGATCTTGAAGGCCATCTCATTGGAGTCAACATCATGGTAGGACCCGTCATACAGGGTCACCTTCACGTCGACCACCGGATAGCCGGCAATAACGCCATTTTCCATCTGCTCCTGGATACCCTTATCCACGGAGGGGATGTATTCCTTGGGCACGACACCGCCAACAATCTTGTTGACGAATTCGTAACCGGCCCCGGCCTCCTGGGGCTCGATCTTGATATGCACATGGCCGTACTGACCGCGGCCACCGGACTGGCGAACAAACTTGCCTTCCTGCTGCACTGCCTGCTTGATGGTCTCGCGGTAGGCCACCTGCGGGTTACCCACATTGGCTTCGACCTTAAACTCACGCAGCATGCGGTCGACAATGATATCCAGGTGGAGCTCGCCCATGCCGGAAATAATGGTCTGGCCGGATTCTTCGTCGGTCCGAACCTGGAAAGAGGGATCTTCCTGGGCCAATTTGCTCAGGGCAGTACCCATCTTTTCCTGATCGGCCTTGGACTTGGGCTCCACGGCCACGGCGATCACCGGATCCGGGAACTCCATGCGCTCCAGGGTGATGACATTGTCCTTGTCACAAAGGGTGTCACCGGTGGTGACATCTTTCAAACCCACCGCGGCGGCGATATCACCGGCACGCACTTCCTTGATCTCTTCACGATTATTGGAGTGCATCTGCAGCAGTCGCCCGATCCGCTCCCGTTTGGACTTCACCGGGTTCAGGATCTGATCACCCGACTTCAGCACGCCGGAGTAGCAGCGGAAGAAGGTCAGGTTACCCACGAAGGGATCAGTGGCGATCTTGAACGCCAGGGCGGAGAAGGGCTCGTCATCCTTGGGCAGACGCTTGGCCGGGGTGTCCTTGCCATCGTCCAGCATGCCTTCAACCGGGGGCACGTCCACCGGGGAGGGCATGTATTCGATCACCGCATCCAACAGGGCCTGCACGCCCTTGTTCTTAAAGGCGGTGCCGCACATGGCCAGCACGATCTCATTGTTGATGGTACGGGTGCGCAGACCGGCACGAATCTCGTCCTCGGTCAAATCTTCGCCGCCCACGTACTTTTCCATGAGCTCTTCGGAAGACTCGGCCGCAGCCTCCACCATTTCCTCACGATACTTCTCGGCCTCGGCTCTGAGGTTTTCCGGGATCTCGCGAAGCTCATAGGTGGTACCCATGTTGCCCTCGTCCCAGTGCACGGCCTTCATCTTGATAAGGTCAATGACCCCTTCGAAGGCATCTTCGGCACCGATGGGCAGCTGAATCGGCACCGGGAAGGCGCCCAGCCGGGACTTGATCTGACCGACCACGCGCAGGAAGTCGGCACCGGCCCGGTCCATCTTGTTCACGAAGGCCATGCGGGGCACTTCGTATTTGTTGGCCTGACGCCAAACCGTTTCGGACTGGGGCTCGACACCGCCCACCGCACAGAACACGGCCACCGCGCCATCCAGGACCCGCAGGGAACGCTCCACCTCAATGGTGAAATCCACGTGACCAGGGGTATCAATGATATTGATCCGGTGCTGGTCATACTGCTGATCCATACCCTGCCAGAAGGTGGTGGTGGCAGCAGAGGTGATGGTAATACCACGCTCCTGCTCCTGCTCCATCCAGTCCATCACGGCAGCACCGTCATGGACCTCACCGATCTTGTGAGAGATCCCGGTGTAGAACAGGACGCGCTCAGTGGTCGTAGTCTTACCGGCATCGATGTGCGCCATGATGCCGATATTCCGATAGCGCTCAATTGGGGTCTTGCGTGGCACGGGACAAACCTCTATATCTCAACAAAAATGAATTTACCAGCGGAAGTGGGAGAAAGCCTTGTTGGCTTCCGCCATGCGATGCACGTCTTCGCGCTTGCGCACGGCCGCTCCGCGATTCTCCGAGGCTTCCATCAGCTCGCCCGCCAGCCGCTCGGCCATGGACTTCTCGCTGCGGGCCCGGGCGGCGTCGATGGTCCAGCGCATGGCCAGGGCCATCTGACGCACCGGACGCACTTCCACCGGAACCTGGTAGGTGGCACCGCCGACTCGACGGGACTTCACCTCCACTATGGGCCGGACATTCTCAAGCGCCGTTTCCAGCAACTCGAGGGGATCCTCTGCACCCTTTTTCTCCGTAACCCGGTCGATGGCGCCGTAGACGACGCTTTCGGCGACGGACTTCTTGCCGTCCACCATGACCATGTTGACGAACTTAGCCAGCAATTCACTGCCGAACTTGGGATCCGGAAGGACGTGGCGCTTGGGAACTTCTCTTCTTCTGGGCATGACTTCCTACCTGGCGTCAAATACCTGGGATGATCAAGACTTGGGCTTCTTCGCACCGTATTTGGAGCGACCCTGTCGGCGGTCATTCACGCCGGCGCAGTCAAGCGCCCCGCGAACCGTGTGGTAGCGCACACCGGGCAAATCCTTTACACGACCGCCACGAATCAGGACCACGGAGTGTTCCTGAAGATTGTGGCCTTCGCCGCCGATGTAGCTACTGACTTCATAACCATTAGTGAGGCGCACACGCGCCACTTTCCGAAGGGCCGAGTTCGGCTTCTTCGGGGTGGTGGTGTAAACGCGAGTGCAGACGCCCCGCTTCTGAGGGGAGGCCTGCAGCGCGGGCACATCACTCTTTTCAACAGGCCGCTTCCGCGGCTTGCGCACGAGCTGATTGATAGTCGTCATACGATCTCTCTCTCTGATCGAATCTCCGGCCCCAAGCGGATAAAACGGACAGGCAAAACGGGCCCGCCTCGACGAGCCCGTCCCCTTGGAGCCAAAGGCCCCCGCCGGTGGCGGGGGCCAAGAAAGCCTGAGTTAAGGGCGGGAATTCTAAGTAGACCGGCGACCCCTGTCAAGCCATGGGGCCGCCGAACCGGGAAAAACCACCGAAAACTCACTCTTCGTTGCCGGACTCCGATGATTCACCACCACTCTCCGCACCCTGAGTGGAACCCTCGGGTGCCTCACCGCCGCTCTCAGTGGCCGACATGGCCTCGGAAAGCTCGGCCACCATGGCATCTTCTGCCTGGTGACGTTTACGGCGGCGCTCCTTATGGTAGGCGAGACCGGAACCGGCCGGAATCAGGCGACCCACGATCACGTTCTCCTTCAAGCCGCGCAGATCATCCCGCGCCCCACGCACGGCGGCCTCGGTCAGCACCCGCGTGGTTTCCTGGAAGGAAGCGGCGGAAATGAAGGACTCAGTGGCCAGGGAAGCCTTGGTGATGCCCAGCAACACCCGCTCGAATCGAGCCGGCATCTTGCCCTCGGCCTCCAACTCCTCATTGGCCTCCATGACCCGGGCCTCCTCGGCCTGTTCGCCACGCAGATAGGTGCTGTCACCGGAATCGCTGATCTCCACCTTGCGCAGCATTTGGCGCACGATCACCTCGATGTGCTTGTCATTGATCTTCACACCCTGGAGGCGATAGACGTCCTGGATCTCCTGCACCAGATAGTTGGTCAGTTCCTTGGTACCCAGCAAGCGCAGGATGTCATGGGGATTGGGCTCGCCATCCGCCACCACTTCACCCCGGACCACATGCTCCCCCTCGAACACGTTGATCTGGCGCCACTTGGGAATCAGGAGCTCGTGGTTCTCACCATCTTCATCGGTGATCACCAGGCGGTTCTTGCCCTTGGTCTCCTTGCCGAAGGACACCGTACCGGTGTATTCGGCCATGATAGAGGCCTCTTTGGGACGACGAGCCTCGAACAGATCCGCCACCCGGGGAAGACCACCGGTGATGTCACGGGTCTTTCCGGACTCCTGAGGAATACGGGCCAGCACATCACCCACATCCACATCAGCACCGTCGTCCACGCTCACAATGGCCCCACCCGGCAGGGCGTAGGCGGCGGGAATCTCGGTGCCCGGGATATTGATGTCCTTGCCCTGATCATCCACCAGGCGAATCATGGGCCGCATGTCCTTGGCCTGCTGACTGCGCTGTTTCGGATCAATCACCACGGTGCTGGTCAGACCGGTGACTTCATCGGTCTCCCGATCCACGGTCATGCCTTCGATGAAGTCCTTGAATACCAGCTTACCCTTCACCTCGGTGACGATGGGATGGGTATGGGGATCCCACTCGGCAACAATATCACCGCCCTTGACGTCTTCACCGTCATCGAAGCGAAGCGCCGCCCCATAGGGCACCTTGTAACGCTCACGCTCCCGGCCGTAACTATCCGCAATGGCGATTTCGCCGGAGCGGGAAATCGCCACCAGGTGACCGTCCCGATGCTTGACCGTCTTGAGATTCTCCAAGCGAACCGAACCGTCGCCCTTGACCTCTACATTACTCACGGCCACCGCACGGGAGGCGGCGCCCCCAATGTGGAAGGTCCGCATGGTCAGCTGGGTACCCGGCTCACCGATGGACTGGGCAGCGATCACACCCACTGCCTCGCCCTCGTTCACCTCGTGACCGCGGGCCAGATCCCGACCATAGCACTTGGCGCAAACCCCGTAGCGGGTCTCGCAGGCAATGGGAGAGCGAACCAGCACGGAATCCACGCCCATGCTCTCCAGCAGGTCCACCTTCTTTTCGTCCAGCATTTCATTGCGATCGAAAAGCACTTCATCGGTGCCCGGCTTGTAGACCGGCTCGGCCAGATTACGGCCCAGCACCCGCTCCTTGAGGGATTCCACCACATCGCCACCTTCGACGATGGGACGCATCTCCAGACCGTCCTCGGTGCCGCAATCTTCCTCGATAACCACCAGATCCTGGGACACATCCACCAGGCGGCGGGTTAGGTAACCGGAGTTGGCCGTCTTAAGTGCGGTATCCGCCAAGCCCTTACGGGCCCCGTGAGTGGAGATGAAGTACTGAAGCACGTTCAACCCTTCACGGAAGTTAGCCGTAATGGGCGTCTCGATGATGCTGCCGTCCGGCTTGGCCATCAGGCCCCGCATGCCGGCCAGCTGACGAATCTGGGCCGCGGAACCACGGGCGCCGGAGTCGGCCATCATGTAGATGGAATTGAAGCTTTCCTGCTTGACCGTGTTGCCTTCGGCATCAATCACATCTTCCGCACCCAGCTGATCCATCATCACCTTGGCAACCTGCTCGTTGGTGCGGGACCAGATATCGACAACCTTATTGTAACGTTCCCCCTGGGTTACCAGGCCGGACGCATACTGATCCTCGATCTCCTTCACTTCCGACTCGGCACGGGCCAGAATCTCTTCCTTCTCCGGCGGCACCACCATGTCATCGGCACCAATGGAAACGCCAGCCCGGCTTGCATAGGTGAAGCCGATGTACATAACCTGGTCCGCGAAAACCACCGTTTCCTTCAAGCCTACTTCGCGATAGCAGGCGTTGATGACGGCGCCGATCGACTTTTTGTCCAGCGCCTTGTTCAAGAGCTCGAAGGGCAGGCCTTCCGGAAGGATCTCGGAAAGCAGGGCCCGACCCACCGTGGTCTCCAGGAGTCGCAGGCGCTTGGTCAGCGAGCCGCCCTCGGCCTGCTCATAATCCGGCACCCGCACCCTGACCTTCGCTTGCAGGTCCACGTGACCGCCGTGGTACGCCCGGTGCACCTCGGCCACGTCGGTGAAGACCATGCCTTCACCCTTGGCATTCACCCGTTCCCGAGTCATGTAATACAGACCCAGCACCACATCCTGCGAGGGATTGATGATGGGCTCACCGGAGGCAGGAGACAGGATGTTGTTGGACGCCATCATCAGCGCCCGGGCTTCAAGCTGGGCTTCCAGGGACAGCGGTACGTGCACTGCCATCTGATCGCCATCAAAATCGGCGTTATAGGCGGTGCAAACCAGGGGGTGCAGCTGAATGGCCTTGCCTTCAATCAGCACCGGCTCAAAGGCCTGAATCCCCAGACGGTGAAGGGTGGGCGCCCGGTTCAACATCACCGGATGCTCACGAATCACTTCTTCCAGGATATCCCAGACCTCGGGGCCTTCCTTCTCCACCATCTTCTTGGCGGCCTTGATGGTGGTGGCCATGCCGCGAAGCTGCAGCTTGGAGAAGATGAAGGGCTTGAACAGTTCCAGGGCCATCTTCTTGGGAATGCCGCACTGGTGCAGCTTCAGGGTCGGGCCCACCACGATCACGGAACGACCGGAGTAGTCCACCCGCTTGCCCAGAAGGTTTTGCCGGAAACGGCCCTGCTTGCCCTTGATCATGTCCGCCAGGGACTTGAGCGGGCGCTTGTTGGAGCCGGTGATGGCCCGGCCACGACGGCCGTTATCCAACAGGGCGTCCACCGACTCCTGCAGCATGCGCTTTTCGTTGCGGACGATGATGTCCGGCGCATTGAGCTCCAGCAGGCGCTTGAGGCGGTTATTCCGGTTAATTACCCGGCGATAGAGATCATTCAGATCAGAGGTGGCAAAGCGGCCACCGTCCAGCGGCACCAGCGGGCGCAGATCCGGCGGCAACACCGGCAGGGCCTCCATCACCATCCACTCCGGCTTATTGCCGGATTCGTGGAAGGATTCCATGATCTTGAGCCGCTTGGACAGGCGCTTGATCTTGGATTCGGAGTTGGTGGCCTTAATGTCTTCCCGCAGGGAGGTAATCTCCGCTTCCAGGTCGATGGACTTGAGCATCTCGGCCACGGCCTCGGCACCCATGCGGGCGTCAAAATCATCACCGTGCTCTTCGATGGCCTCCAGATAGGCCTCGTCGGAAAGCAGCTGACCCCGCTCCAGCGGCGTCATGCCCGGGTCCACCACCACGAATGCCTCGAAATAAAGGACCCGCTCGATTTCCCGCAGGGTCATGTCCAGCATCAAACCGATACGGGATGGCAGGGACTTGAGGAACCAGATATGGGCCACGGGACTGGCCAGTTCCAAGTGCCCCATGCGCTCACGGCGAACCTTGGACAGGGTCACCTCGACGCCACACTTCTCACACACCACACCGCGGTGCTTGAGGCGCTTGTACTTGCCACAAAGGCATTCGTAATCCTTCACCGGGCCAAAAATCTTGGCACAGAACAGCCCGTCCCGTTCCGGCTTGAAGGTACGATAATTGATGGTCTCGGGCTTTTTCACTTCCCCGAAAGACCACGACCGGATCATGTCCGGAGATGCCAGGGCGATGCGAATGGCATCGAAATCTTCAACCTGGCCTTGTTGCTTAAGCAGTCTCAGTAGATCTTTCATGCTGTCTCCCGCCTCGTGCAGGCTCGAGCCCTGATTCAACTTGAAGGGTCGGCCCCATGATATTCATGGGGCCGTCGCCATCAGTCCTGTTCCAGTTCGATGTTGATACCCAGCGAACGGATCTCCTTGACCAGCACATTGAAGGACTCGGGCATACCGGCCTCCATGCGCAGGTCGCCGTCCACGATGTTTTTATACATCTTGGTCCGGCCATTCACGTCATCCGACTTCACGGTGAGCATCTCCTGGAGGGTGTAGGCAGCGCCATATGCTTCAAGCGCCCAAACCTCCATCTCACCGAAACGCTGACCACCGAACTGGGCCTTGCCACCCAGCGGCTGCTGTGTGACCAGGCTGTAGGGGCCGGTGGAACGGGCATGCATCTTGTCATCCGCCAAGTGATTCAGCTTCAGCATGTGCATGTAGCCAACGGTAATCGGCCGATCGAAGGACTCCCCGGTGCGACCATCATAAAGCGTGGTCTGACCACTTTCCGGGAGACCCGCCAGCTTGAGCAGATTCTTGATCTCGGCCTCGTTGGCGCCATCAAAGACCGGCGTCCCCATGGGCACCCCATCACACAGGTTGTCACAGAGCTCCAGGATCTCATCGTCGGTGAGCGAGTCCAGATCCGCAGGCTGACCACCTGACTGATTGTAGATCTTGTCGAGAAAGTCACGCAGCTCCTTGACCTTGGCTTGGCGCTCCAGCATTTCACCGATACGCTCACCCAGGCCCTTGGCCGCCCAACCCAAATGGGTCTCCAGAATCTGACCGATGTTCATCCGTGAAGGCACGCCCAGCGGCGAGAGCACCACATCGATGGGCTCGCCCCGCTCGTCATAGGGCATGTCCTCCACCGGAACGATCATGGACACCACACCCTTGTTACCGTGACGACCGGCCAGCTTGTCCCCCGGCTGGAAGCGACGTTTCACGGCCAGGTAAATCTTGACCATCTTGAGCACACCCGGCGCCAGATCGTCCCCGGCAGTGATTTTGTTCTTCTTGTCCTCGAAGTAGCGATCGAACTCTTCGTTCTGCTCCTTGAGACGACGGGCCATTTTCTCCAGCTGAGCATTGGCGTCGTCATTGCGCAAACGAATCTCGAACCACTTCTCCTGGGGCACATCCGCCAGATAGGAAGCTGTCACCTTGGCACCGGCCTTCAGACCCTTGGGACCACCTTCGGCCACCTTGCCTTCCAACAGTTTCTCCACCCGGGAGAAAATATCGTTTTCCAGGATTCGGCGACGGTCCCGGATGTCCTTGCGGACCGCATCCAGCTCCGCCTTTTCAATGGCCAGGGCCCGCTCATCCTTCTCCACCCCGTCCCGGGTGAAGACGCGCACATCGATGACGTTGCCATCCATGCCTTGGGGCACCCGCAGGGACGTGTCCTTCACGTCCGAAGCCTTCTCACCGAAGATGGCCCGCAGGAGCTTCTCTTCCGGTGTCAGCTGGGTCTCGCCCTTGGGCGTCACCTTGCCCACCAGAATGTCACCGGCCCGAACCTCGGCGCCGATATAGGCGATACCGGACTCATCCAGCTTGGACAGAGCGGCTTCGCTCACATTGGGAATATCACTGGTAATTTCCTCGGAACCCAGCTTGGTGTCCCGGGCCACACAGGTCAGCTCCTCAATGTGAACGGTGGTGAAACGGTCTTCCTGCACCACCCGCTCGGAGATGAGGATGGAATCCTCGAAGTTGTAACCGTGCCAGGGCATGAAGGCCACGCGGAAGTTCTGGCCCAGGGCCAGTTCACCCATATCGGTGGAAGCACCATCGGCCAGCACATCGCCCCGGGAGATCTTGTCCCCCTGGCTCACCAGCGGACGCTGGTTGTAGCAGGTATTCTGGTTGGAACGGGTGTACTTGATGAGGTTGTAGATATCCACACCGGCTTCATCGTCACCGGCTTCATCATCGCTCACACGAACCACCACACGGCTGGCATCCACATAGTCCACCACGCCGCCACGGCGGGCCACCACACAGACACCGGAATCCTTGGCCACCAGACGTTCCATGCCGGTGCCCACCAAGGGCTTCTGGGTCTTGAGGTTGGGCACCGCCTGGCGCTGCATGTTGGAACCCATCAGGGCACGGTTGGCGTCATCGTGCTCCAGGAAGGGCAACAGGGCCGCCGCCACGGACACTGTCTGCTTGGGCGAGACGTCCATGTACTGCACCCGGTCCGGGGTGGACATGCTGAACTCACCCTGGTGACGACAGGAGATCAGGTCATCCACGAACTGATGCTTGTCATCCAAACGGGCGTTGGCCTGGGCAATCACGTAACGGCCTTCCTCAATGGCCGAGAGGTATTCTACCGTCTCGGTCACACGGCCGTTTTCCACCTTGCGGTAAGGGGTTTCCAGGAAACCGTACTCATTGGTCCGGGCATACACGGACAAGGAGTTGATCAGGCCAATATTCGGCCCTTCCGGCGTCTCAATGGGACAAACCCGACCGTAATGGGTGGGGTGCACGTCACGAACCTCGAAACCGGCCCGCTCACGGGTCAGGCCACCCGGCCCCAGGGCGGACACCCGGCGCTTATGGGTCACCTCGGACAGCGGGTTGTTCTGGTCCATGAACTGGGACAGCTGGGAGGAGCCAAAGAACTCCTTGACCGCGGCCGCCACCGGCTTGGCGTTAATCAGCTCCTGGGGCATCAGGCCCTCGGAGTCGGCCAGGGCCAGGCGCTCACGCACGGCCCGCTCCACCCGGACCAGGCCGATACGGAAGGCATTCTCGGCCATCTCGCCCACACTGCGAACGCGACGGTTACCCAGATGGTCGATGTCATCGGTGGAACCGTTACCGTTGCGGATGTCGATGAGTACCCGGAGCACGTCCAGGATATCGGACTGATCGCCCTGCTCTTCCACCAGCTTGGCAGCGTCATCGCTTTTCAGGCTCTCGAAATAGCGCTTGTCATAGAGAATGCCGGGCCCCTTCACATCGTCGCGAATCAGGCGACGATTGAACTTCATCCGACCCACCGGGCTGAGATCGTAGCGGTCGTCAGTGAAGAACAGGTTGTGGAACAGGTTTTCCGCCGCATCCTTGGTGGGCGGTTCGCCCGGACGCATCATGCGGTAGATTTCCACCAGGGCTTCAAGCTGGGTCTTGGTGGGATCAATCCGCAGGGTATTGGACATGTAAGGACCGTGGTCCAGATCGTTCACGTACAGGGTCTGAACTTCCTTGACCCCGGCTTCCACGATCTGGACAACCCGCTCTTCGGTGAGCTCGTCATTGGCCTTGGCAATCAGTTCCCCGGTATTGGGATCGGCCACATCAGTGGCCAGGATTTTGCCTTCCAGATAGCTCTGGGGCACTACCAGGGACTTGATTTCGGCCTTTTCCAGCTGACGGATGTGGCGAGCCGTGACACGACGACCCTGTTCCACCACCACCTTGCCCTTGGCCTTGATGTCAAAGGCAGCGGTTTCACCTCGAAGGCGATCCGGCACCAGATCCAGCTTCACCTCGCTCTTGGTGAAACGGAAGACATTCTTCTCGAAGAAGATGTCCAGGATCTCCTGGTCGGTATAACCCAGCGCCCGCAGCACGATGGTCGCCGGCAGCTTGCGGCGACGGTCAATACGGACGTAGATGGAATCCTTGGGATCAAACTCGAAATCCAGCCAGGAACCCCGATAGGGGATCACCCGGGCCGAATAGAGCACCTTCCCGGAGGAATGGGTCTTGCCCTTGTCATGATCGAAAAATACGCCCGGGGAACGGTGAAGCTGGTTCACGATCACCCGCTCGGTGCCATTGATGACAAAGGTCCCGGTGTCGGTCATGAGCGGCATTTCGCCCATGTAGACTTCCTGCTCACGGACATCCTTGACCCGTGGCTTCTTTGCCGGTGCATCCTTGTCGTAGATCACCAGGCGAACGAGCACGCGCAGCGGCGCCGCGTAGGTCAAGCCGCGCAGCTTGCACTCGTTCACATCGAATACGGGATCACCGAGGCGATAATTCACATATTCAAGCGCAGCATTCCCGGAATAACTACTTATGGGAAAGACTGACTGAAAAGCGCCCTGGAGGCCAACCTCCTCGCGCTTGTCACTCTTCTTGTTCAGTTGGAGAAATTGACGAAAAGAATCCAACTGGGTCTGGAGCAAAAACGGGGCTTCCAGCACAGCGGGACTCTTGGCGAAATCCTTGCGGATGCGCTTCTTCTCGGTGAAAGAATAGGCCATCTGGGGTATCCTCAGCGCGTTCGGACTGCCGTTAATTCAATTGCGGACATGCCGCGGGAAAAATCATCTTGCGGTCGCTCCCCGAGCATCCTCGACACTCGGGGACGACAAAAACAGGGACAGGCCGGCAGCCTTTCAGCCACCAGCCCGTACCCTGTTAGGCGCTTCACTGCGCGAGCAGCAATTACTTGAGCTCGATCTCGGCGCCTGCTTCTTCCAGGTCCTTCTTGATCTTTTCGGCTTCTTCCTTCTCCGCACCTTCTTTGATGGGAGTCGGAGCACCTTCCACCGCTTCCTTAGCCTCTTTCAGGCCCAGGCCGGTGACGCCACGAACAGCCTTAATGACGGCGACCTTGTTGGAGCCGAAGCTCTTCAGGATCACGTCAAATTCGGTCTGCTCTTCAGCGGCTTCAGCTTCACCACCACCAGCGGCGGGGGCAGCAGCCACAGCAGCGGCGGCGGAAACGCCAAACTTCTCTTCCATTTCCGAAATAAGGTCCACGACCTCCATGACGGTCATGTTGGAAATAGTCTCGAGAATATCTTCTTTCGAAACAGCCATTTTGCTACTCCAATTCTTTTCTGAAAGTTACCCGAGTGCGTACACACCCGTTGATTATTGATCCACCGATTTCTTAGCCGGCTTCCTTCTGATCCCGATAGGCGGCAAAGGTCCGGACCAACTTGGCGTGGGGCTCGTTGAGCGTCCGCACGAACTTCTCGATGGGTGCTTTCATGACACTCATCAGCTGGGCCAGCGCTTCATCGCGCGTGGGCAGAGAAGCCAGACGATCCAGCTCAGACCCGGGCAGAGCCTGGCCACCGATGGCCACGATCTTGGCCTGGAGAAAATCATTCTCCTTGGCAAAGTCCTTGACCACACGACCGGCAGAACCGGGATCGTTCTGAGAAAAAGCCAGCAGCAGAGGACCCACCAAGGAGTCACTCATGCATTCGAACTCGGTGCCCTCAAGGGCTCGACGCGCGAGGTTGTTCTTGACCACTCGCAGATAGACACCGGCTTCACGGGCCTTGCCCCGAAGCTGGTTCATCTGCTCGACGGTCAGACCACGGTATTCCGCGGCGACGGCCGAATGGGCCTCCGCTGCAACCGCACTCACCTCGGCGACCATAGCCTTTTTAGCTTCAAACGTAAGGGCCACGGTTTCACCTCCTGGCAGCTTACCGTTCACAAATCGGACAATGGTCCCTCACCGTCCGCCGTTACAACGGTGACCTTCACCAGGGCATCCTGACTCGGGTAACACCGTCTGCGTGAGCTGATCTTTCGATCCATTAAGACGCCCCCTTTCGGCGGCCATCGCTCACGGTCTTTGACGCACCGGCCCAATAGGCCGGTTACCTCAAATTCCTACCAATCCTCAGACAGTCAAAGTCGCCTGATCCACCGCCACGCCCGGACCCATGGTCGAGGAGACGGTGACCTTCTGCATGTAGATACCCTTGGCCGCACTGGGCTTGGCCTTGGTGAGATCATGCAGCAGGGCGTTCAGGTTTTCCTTGAGCTTCTCGGATTCGAAATCCACCTTACCAATGGTGCAATGAATAATGCCGGACTTGTCTGTGCGATAACGCACCTGACCCGCCTTGGCATTCTTCACGGCAGTAGCCACGTCCGGGGTCACGGTACCCACCTTGGGGTTGGGCATGAGACCGCGGGGGCCGAGAATCTGGCCCAGCTGACCCACCACGCGCATGGCGTCGGGGCTGGCCACGACCACGTCAAAGTTCAGATTGCCCTTCTTCACCTCTTCGGCCAGATCTTCCATGCCGACGATATCGGCACCGGCTTCCTTGGCCGCGTCGGCATTAGCACCCTGGGTAAAGACGGCCACACGCACATCCTGGCCGGTGCCGTTGGGCAGCACAGTGGCGCCACGAACCACTTGGTCCGATTTACGCGGATCCACACCCAGGTTGACACTGACGTCAACCGACTCGCGGAACTTCACCGTGCTCAATTCCTTGATCATGGAAAATGCATCATCGGCCGGATACAGCTTGCCCGGCTCGACCTTTTCCCGGATCGCTTTCATTCTTTTGGTCAACTTCGCCATCTCAGAGACCCTCCACTTCCAGACCCATGCTGCGAGCACTGCCTGCAATAATCTTCACCGCCTGGTCCATATTAAAGGCGTTGAGATCGGGCATTTTGGTCTTGGCAATTTCCTCGACCTGCTCGCGCGTCACCGTACCCACCTTCTGTGTATTGGGCGTGGCACTACCGGACTTGATACCGGCAGCCTTCTTGAGAAGGATGGCGGCGGGCGGCGTCTTGGTGATGAAGTTGAAGCTACGGTCACTATAGACCGTAATCACCACCGGCGTGGGCAAGCCCTGCTCGATATTCTGCGTGGCAGCGTTGAATGCCTTGCAGAACTCCATGATGTTCACGCCATGCTGACCCAGCGCGGGCCCCACGGGCGGACTCGGATTGGCCTGACCGGCCGGAATCTGAAGCTTGATATAGCCTTCGACTTTCTTGGCCATGATTGTTTTCTCCTCTGGGTACCGCCGGGCCTCTCCTCGCCCGAACTAACGCCTCTCGGCTCCCCGGTTCGATGAACACCCCCGAATCCACGACGGAAACGGGGGCGGGACAGCGGGCCTCCTGCCCGCCGCTTCTTGATTCAGGCTTTCTCGACTTGACCGAATTCCAGCTCCACCGGCGTGGACCGGCCAAAAATCAGCACGGCCACCCGCAGACGGCTCTTCTCGTAATTGACCTCTTCCACCACGCCATTAAAGTCGGTGAAGGGACCATCGGTGACGCGGACCATCTCGCCGGGCTCGAACAGAACCTTGGGCTTGGGCTTCTCCGCACCTTCCTGCACCCGATTGAGAATCTGCTCGGCTTCCCGATCGGAAATCGGTGACGGACGATCACTGGAACCGCCAATGAAACCCATGATTTTGGGCACACTCTTCACCAGGTGCCAGGTATCGTCATTGAGCTCCATATGCACCAGGACATAGCCCGGGAAGAACTTCCGCTCACTACGGCGCTTCTGGCCGGAGCGCATCTCAATCACTTCCTCAGTGGGCACCAGGATTTCGCCAAAGAAATCCTCCATGCCGCCGTGACGAACCCGGTCCTCCAGCGAGCGCTTGACCTGGTGCTCAAACCCGGAATAAGCGTGCAAGACATACCACCGCTTGGCCATGATCAACCCCCCGGACTGGTGATATGGCCGGCACCCCAGGCCAGCAGCATGTCAATCAACCAGAGGAAGATGGCCAGCAGGGTCACCATCACCAGGACCGCGATCGTGGTCTGGGTGGTTTCCTGCCGATTGGGCCACACCACCTTGCGCACCTCAAACCAGGAAGTGCGGCCAAAGCCCCATAGCTGACGGCCCTGAGTGGACTGAACCGCCACCAGGGCACCGATAATCATCAGCGCCAACAATCCCAGCCAGCGAACCACCGCGGGCTGATCACCGAAGTAATAGAAGGCAAAGATGCCAGACAAGGCGATGGATGCACCCAAAAGAAGCTTGAGGGTGTCAACACCACTGGTTTGTACTTCCGGTTTCCCGCTCATTCGAAAATAAATCCTTCGAAACGCACGAGCCGACTGACGAACAAAACGTCAGCCGGGCCCGGGTGTTGTATATGGCAGGCCAGGAGGGACTCGAACCCCCAACCTGCGGTTTTGGAGACCGCTGCTCTGCCAATTGAGCTACTGGCCTAGAAACTCACCGCCCGCTCCGAACACCGGAACGGGCGGCTTACTACTACTTAGTCAAGGATCTTGGAGACCACGCCGGCGCCCACGGTACGACCGCCTTCGCGAATAGCGAAGCGCAGACCGTCTTCCATGGCGATGGGGG